>DASPQI010000176.1:0-5016 GCA_035625045.1 Syntrophales bacterium
AATTTTTATGGCCCCAGTTCACGAAGGCTATTACGGAAGAAGGCGTAGAACTGACAGATGGGGAGATACTTCAGGCAGATACGGTCATTGTCTCCATAGGCGATCAGCCCGACCTCTCCTTCTTACCGGAAGGTATTGAAACAGACAGGGGGTTTATCGTTGTGGATGACCACTATCAAACCAGCGATCCCCAGGTCTTCGCCATCGGAGATGCAGTTAAATTGGGGCTTTTAACGGATGCCATCGGCGCGGGACGTCTCGCGGCAACTGCCATCGATGATGCGCTGAAAGGTTGGTATGAAACCTTTGACAAGTTGCCCCCGATTGACCCGGGGCGAGTGAAACTGGAATATTATGACCCTCGTATTCTCGCTTTTGATGACCCTGTGTATTGCGCGTCACAATGCGCCTCATGCGGGGCATGCCGGGATTGCGGGCTCTGTGAAACGATCTGTCCTGTAAATGCCATCTCACGGAAGCAACTGGACGGTGATGCCTATGAATACAATGTTAATGATGATAAATGTATTGGTTGTGGATTCTGTGCCGGTGCATGTCCTACTGGGGTATGGCTGCTGATGGAAAACGAACCGTTGGAATAATGGAGATGCCAGCCCTGAAGTCACACTAGCAATTAGTGGTAAAAAGCACTTTAAAGTGTACAACAAAAAATCTTAAAAAAAGGGGTGTGTTATGTTTTCATGCAAGACGAAAGCGGATGTTATTAAAGCGGTCAAGGAACACAACGTCAGTTTCATTCAGTTCTGGTTTACCGATGTGCTGGGGATGCAGAAAATTTTCAGTATCACACCGTCTGAACTGGAGGAAGGGCTGGAAGAAGGGATGGGCTTTGATGGATCGTCGATCCAGGGCTTTGCGAGGATCGAAGAGAGCGATATGATCGCCATGGCCGATCCAACAACGTTCCAGTTGATTCCCTGGCGTCCTCAAGACAGACCCGTGGCAAGGGTAATCTGCGACATTCTGAATCCAGACGGCACGCCATATGAAGGTGATCCCCGTTATGTCCTGAAACGAGCCCTCAAAAAGATCGGCGATCAGGGCTACACCTTCTATGTTGGTCCGGAATTGGAATATTTCTACTTCGCCAATGACAAGGCGACGGACATCCTGGATCAGGGCGGCTATTTTGACGGCCTTCCCATAGACAGTGCTACCGACCTGCGGCGTCAGACGATATTTGCCATGCAGGACATGGGGATCCGTGTAGAATATTCCCACCACGAAGTAGCACCAAGCCAGCATGAGATTGACCTTCGCTATGATGACGCCCTGGCAATGGCCGACAAGGTCATGACCTATCGAACAGCGATCAAAGTGATTGCCAGACAGAACGGTGTCTATGCCACCTTTATGCCCAAGCCGATCTTCGGCCAAAACGGCAGCGGGATGCATACCCACCAGTCCCTCTTCAAGGGCAATAAGAACGCCTTCTTTGATGGGAAGGACAAATATCATTTATCGGCGGTCGCGAAAAGCTACATTGCTGGTTTGATGACTCATGCCCCGGAAATTACGGCCATCTGCAATCAGTGGGTAAATTCTTATAAGCGACTGGTACCAGGTTACGAGGCGCCGGTTTATGTCTCTTGGGCGCGACGCAACCGTTCCACCATGATTCGTGTACCCATGTACAAACCGGGAAAAGAAAAAGCAACGCGTATTGAATTCCGATCTCCTGATCCGGCTTGCAATCCCTATCTTGCCTTCGCCGTGATGCTGGCAGCCGGCATGAAAGGCGTCGAGAAGAAATACTCAATTCCCGAACCTATTGAAGAGGATATCTTTGATATGGATGAGAAAGCACGAGAGAAGGCGGGAATCACGTCTCTGCCGGGGAGTTTAAATCAGGCCCTGACGTTAGTATCAAATAGTAAACTTGTCAGAGAAACCCTGGGGGATCATATCTTCCAGAAATTTATTGAAAATAAAAAGGTGGAATGGGATCGTTTCAGAACTCATGTGAGTCAGTACGAAATCGAACGCTATCTGCCTATGCTATAACTATTCTGCTTCTTGAGCGCAGGCTGCGGCCTGCGCTCAAAGAGCCTCTTTCTTTTTGCATTTCTTCCAAACCCTCATTAATATTTTTTTCTACCCATTGGTTGATTTCGGCCAAGTGCATAAAAGCACCATTTTTGAATTCTAATTCATCAATTTGTCGAAAATAGATTCAACCTTAAAAATAAATATAGTAACAATTTCGTTACATCACATTTAAAAAGAACAAATTTGTAACAAACTATAATATGTGTTGGAAGCTAATAACTAATAATAACAGATAGTTACATAACATTTATCCACTGGCATTGAAATTGCCTATTAAATGATAATTTAATTAAATTATGGGGGTGTGTATATGAATTCAGGGGATACTGCGTGGGTATTGGTATCGACAGCACTTGTTTTTTTTATGATTCCCGGACTGGCTTTTTTCTATGGGGGTATGACCAGACGAAAAAATGTTCTTTCCACTTTAATGCAATGTCTCATCGTTATATGCCTGATCAGTGTACAGTGGATACTATTCGGCTATACACTGGCGTTCGGACCCGATTCGGGGTTTGGCATACTTGGAAATCTTGATTTTATATGTTTGAGAAACGTTGATTTCAATCCTTTTGGCGAATACTCAAAAACTATCCCACATCTTGCGTTTATGATTTTTCAATGCATGTTTGCCATCATAACGCCGGCACTCGTCATCGGGGCATTTGCAGAGCGTATCAAATTTTCAGCTTTCTGTATTTTTTCTCTGCTCTGGGCCACTTTCGTCTACGACCCTATCGCTCACTGGATCTGGGGAGCTGGCGGATGGTTGAAGGAGATGGGAGGCCTTGATTTTGCCGGCGGTATGGTTGTTCATGGAAGTTCGGGTTTCGCCGCGATTGTCGTCTGTATTCTGATTGGAAAAAGGATTGGTTTTGAAAGACGAACCTTTGCACCTCATAATTTGCCGCTAACCGTTTTGGGCGCGGGTATGCTCTGGTTCGGCTGGTTTGGATTCAATGCCGGCAGTGCTCTGGAAGCGAGCGGACTGGCGGTCAATGCCTTTGTCAGCACCAACGTTGCCGCTGCTGTGGCGGCTATGACATGGGCGATATGGGAGTGGCAGAAGCACGGTGCCCCAACCATGCTCGGTCTGGTTACGGGTATCATAGCCGGGCTGGGTGCAGTTACTCCTGCCTGCGGCTATATAAGTCCTATTATGGCCATACCCATCGGCATTTTAGCAGGTGTCTTCTCTTTCCTCGGCGTGACGAAATTGAAACCCAAAATGGGCTATGACGATTCGCTGGACGTCTTTGGTGTCCATGGTGTTTGCGGTGTATGGGGAACGATCGCGACTGGGCTATTCGCACAAAAAGCAATTAATGCCGCCGGGGCGAACGGTTTTCTCTTCGGCAATGTTAAATTGCTGCTCATACAGGGGCTGTATGTGATCGTCACCATTTCTTATGCAGTTGTAGTGACCTGGATTCTGTACAAATTTGTGGATGCCTTTATGGGAATGAGGGTTGAGGAAAGAAACGAGATTGTCGGCCTTGATCTGACTCAGCATCATGAATCCGGTTACACCGTTGTGGAATAAGGAGGTTTAAAAGATGAAATACATAGTTGCGATAATACAGCCGCACAAGCTGGACGAGGTGATGAAGACACTGGAGGATGTGGAGGTAAACTTGATGACCGTATCGAACGTCCTGGGTCGTGGCAGGCAGAAGGGATTAACGGAAGTGTACCGCGGGGCCAAGGAGGTGGGGAGCCTATTGAAGAAGATCAAGCTGGAGATTGCCTGCAACGAGGATTTTGTCGAGCCGACGATACAGGCGATCATCAAGGGTGCCCGGACGGGCGAGATTGGCGACGGGAAGATTTTCGTTTTGGACCTGCATGAGGTTGTCCGCATCCGCACAGGCGAGCGCGGCGGCAAGGCTATAGGATAACAGAGGGGGTGTGAGTAATATGAACCTTAAAGAGTTAACAAAATATTCCAAGGAGAAGAATCTGGAGTTTATCGATCTGAAGTTTACCGATATACCGGGCCTGTGGCAGCACATCACAATACCGATCAATCAGCTGGACGAGGACCTGGTGATCCACGGGATCGGTTTTGACGGTTCGAGCATCCGGGGATTCCAGCCGATCAACGAGAGCGACATGCTGATCAAGCCGGACCCGGAGACGGCATTTGTCGACCCATTTGCCGAGGATCCGACGCTGAGCATGATCTGCAACGTGAAGGATCCGATCACCCAGATACCGTATTCCCGGGACCCGCGGAACGTGGGACAGAAGGCGGAGAGATATTTATCCGTCTGCGGGATAGCGGATCAGGTATTTTTCGGGCCGGAGCCGGAGTTTTACATCTTCGACGATATCCGTTTTGAACAGAGCTACAACACGGGATTTTACCGGATAGATTCATCGGAGGGTTTCTGGAACACGGCCAGAGACGAGGAGCCGAACCTGGGGTACAAGCCTCGGTATAAAGAAGGTTACTTTCCCGTGCCGCCGATGGACAGCCTGCAGAACCTGAGGGCGAAGATGTGCAAGGTGATGACGGATGTGGGGATACCTGTCATTCTGCACCACCATGAGGTGGCGACGGCGGGTCAGTGCGAGATCGGGGTGAAGATCAATAACCTGGTGGGCACTGGGGATATGCTGATGAAGTACAAGTACGTGGCGAAGAACGTGGCCCGTGCGCACGGGAAGACGGTGACCTTCATGCCGAAGCCGCTTTTTATGGACAACGGCTCCGGGATGCACGTGCACCAGAGCCTGTGGAGGGGCGGGAGGAACCTGTTTTATGATCCGAGCGGCTACGGTGGGATCAGCAAGCTCTGCCGTCATTATATCGGCGGGCTCCTGCACCATGCGCCGTCGCTTCTGGCGTTTACGTCACCCACGACGAACTCGTACCGGAGGCTCGTACCGGGATATGAGGCGCCGATCAACCTTGTGTACTCCATGCGGAACCGGAGCGCCTGC
>DASPQI010000177.1:0-9051 GCA_035625045.1 Syntrophales bacterium
AGCAGTTTTACTAACAATATTGAGTCCCTCAAGAATAGGCACTCCACTGGCCATCATGGTGGAAAGAGTTCGGGTAAATTTCGCCACAGCAACTTTTGTCAGTAACGGTCCGAATATCGGCGTCTTCAACACTAGAGCATCAACGGTAAGCCTCCCCTTTTCCGTACGATAATATCTTCGAAATAAAAATATGAATAAAACAACACCCCCAACTATATAGGGGAAATAGTGAACTGTGGTATCGCTTACACTAATAAGAAACTGAGTGGGACCTGGTAGCTGACCTCCCATACCCTCGAACATCTTTTTGAAAACCGGTATAACATAAACCAGTAACAGAGTGATAACTGCAATCGAAACAACAAGAACGATGATAGGGTAGACCAGCGAACCTTTAACCTTGGTTTTTAATTTCATCGTCTTTTCCATGTAGTTTGATAGACGACTGAGAATAACGTCAAGAATACCACCACTTTCTCCTGCTGCAACGAGATTGATAAACAGTTCATCAAAGACTGCAGGGTACTTTTTTAAGGCATCCTGCAAAGTCGATCCGCCTTCAATGTCTTCCTTCACTGACGTGATTATTTTAGCAAATGCCTTGTTCTCTTCCTGCTGTGCCAATAAATCCAGACATTGGATAAGGGGAAGTCCCGCATTAATCATGGTGGAAAATATTCGAGCAAAGACAACAACGTTCTTCTCCTTAACCTTCTGCTTCAGAAAAGGCACATACTCCAATAGATCCTTTGGCTTTTGCTTTATGGTTATCGATTTGAAACCCTGCCGACGAAGGAGTCCCCTGACTGCAGCCTCATCATTGGCATCCATTTCGCCTTTTTTTATCTCACCCTTTTTTGTTGCTGCTTCCCATATGAATACTGCCATAATTGACCCCCTTTATACCCTCAGACCTTCCCCCATCCTCTTAATATCTCATAGAGTATAATTCCCGCTGCTACTGAAACATTTAGTGAATCTATCCTGCCAAATGCCGGAATAGAAAGCAGAAAGTCACATTTTTTTTTGATCAGCGGTCTCATACCCTTTCCTTCGCTACCCATTACAAGACCAATGTGACCATTGTAGTCAATCGAACCGACATTTCTACCGGACGCAGGATAAGTACCATAAATCCAAAACCCTTTTTCTTTCAAATACTCAATAGTATTAGACAGGTTAACAACCATGGCAATAGGTATATAATGAGTGGCCCCGGCAGATGCCTTCACCACAGTTGCTGTCACCGCCGCCGAACGATCCTCAGGTATGATAACGCCATTGGCGCCGAAATAATGGGCGGCTCTTATCAGAGAACCCAGATTTTGAGGATCCGTTATACCATCAAGTATCAGAATCAAATTATTTGTAAAATCAACATGACGATTTACGATAACGTCATCCACACTCACATAATCAAGAGTTTCACAAAAACCAATAACACCCTGATGGAATTTATGACCCGCTTGTCTGTCTAAATAGCTCCTTTCCCTGAACTCAACTGGAATCAACCTTTTCTCGGTGAGATTCAGGATTTTCTGGATAGCCGCTCCTCCTCGTCCATGGGCAATAACGACTTTCTCGATCCCTTCTTTCTGACTCCTAAGAACCTCCAATAAAGGATTAATCCCGAAGATTACCTGCAAATTATTGCTCCTATTAACCGCAACGTCATATGAATGTACACTATATGACAATGAAATCTCCGGACACGAAGTGACATAATATTATATCACTTTTTCTCGCATTGCAAGAACTTGAGTAATCTCATGCACAATCTCTTCTGCCTTCTGAACCGGATTCGCAGCTTCCCTTATTGGTCTACCTACAACAATGTAATCGACACCTTGCATTACGGCATTTCTAACCGTAGATGTCCTTTTCTGATCATCATCCACTGCGCCCGACTCTCTGATACCGGGTGTCACAATGATAAAATCATGGCCACATACCCTGCGAATATTATCAATATCATGGGCCGATGCTACTACGCCGGAAATACCGGCTTCCTGAGCAATTTTTGCCAAACGTACCGCGAGTTCATCGGCTCGGCAATTGAATCCCAGTTCCCTGAGGTCAGCGTCATTTAAACTCGTTAACACTGTCACTGCAAGGATTATGGGCATCGGCCTACCAGTTACCTCAACCGCCCTATAAACCGCGGAAACTGTTTCCGCCATCATTTGCCTTCCGCCGAGGGCATGAATGTTAAACATGAAAACTCCATGTTCCACAGCCCCGGCAGCAGCACCGGCCACTGTATGCGGAATGTCATGAAATTTCAGGTCGAGAAAGACTTTTTTACCTCTTTCTCTTATCTTTTTAATGATGCGAGGACCATAGCGGGTAAAGGATTCCTTTCCAACCTTAAATATTTCCACATTATCCTTGAGTCGCTCTACCCATGAGATTGCCCCCTCTATGCCTTCTCCAACATCAAGGGCGAAAATGAGCATCTCCCGTGGACTTCTATTCAAGGTACTCCTCATCATCGATAAATTCTGTATCGTCAAGTAGGGGTTTATAATCTATTTTTATGCCCTGCAAATATTCAGGATTGGCATACATCACTTTCTCGGCGGCTATTTCCCTGAGTGCAGCCACAATTTCCCTATTATTTTTTATATCCGTGAGAGGTTTAGAACCTTTCAGCAGTTGTCTCGTTCTCTTTGCAGTCAATAAGACTAAAGCGAATCTGTTTTTTGCCACTTTCAGTGAGTCTTCTACGGTAATTCGCGCCATTTCCCCAATGACCTCCTCATTTAATAAAATCCTTTATCTTATTCATCAATCTTTCCCTTCTGCTTTTTTCTGCTAAGTATATAGATCTCAGAGCATCAATCGCATTTTTAATTTTATCATTAATAATTATATAATCATACCATACAATCTCCCTTATTTCATCTAATGCCTTATCCATTCGTTTGTTTACAGTTTGTTCATTTTCAAACTCTCTTCTTTTCAATCTTTTCTTTAATTCACCAATTGATGGGGGCAGTATAAATACAAAAGCACCACCCGGGTAATTTTTTTTTAGAGTCTTTGCGCCCCGTGAGTCAAGATCTAGTATTAGATCAAACCCTTTTTCTAAAAACGCCTTCATCGTTTTTGCCGATGTCCCGTAGAGGCATCCATAATTTTCTTCCCATTCAGCAAATTCCCCTCGCGCTATCCTTTCTCTAAAAGCCTCCTCAGAAACAAAATAATAATCTTTTCCATCTTCCTCACCTTGACGCGGCGGCCTGGTAGTATAAGAAACGGAAAAATGTATGTTGGGACATTGTTTCAAGACCTCCCGCAAAATAGAAGTCTTTCCTGAACCTGAAGGCGCTGAAACTACAATATACAATCCTTCCTGCTTATCTAAATTTTTATTCAATGTTCTGTGCCTGTTCCCTTATTCTGGCAAGCTCACTCTTGATATCAATAACCATCTTTGATATCCCTGCGTCACTGCTTTTAGAGCCTATGGTATTTACCTCTCTGATCATCTCCTGTATTAAGAAATCTATATTTCTCCCGACGGCATCATTGCCCTTTAATAAATCGCCAAACTGAATTATGTGACTTTTCAAACGGACAATCTCTTCCATTATATCACTCTTTTCAGCCATGATGGCCACTTCCTGGCCCAGTCGAAGATCATCGACCACTATTCCTCCGGTAAGCTCCTTTACCCGATCACCAAGTCTCTTCCGATATTCTAAGATAACCTGTGGTGCCCGTGATTCGATGGAGTCGAGGGACTTCATAATCAAATCTACTCTCTGAACCAAATCTTGGTAGATGACTTCTCCCTCCTTTTTTCTCATATCCATTAAAGCATCCATTGCCTTACCAAGTACCATCTCCAACTCTTCCCAGGCAACGGATAAATCAAGATCAGGCTCTTTTAGGACAAAAACATCTCTGAACCCAGCTACCATATTTAAAGTGATCTCCTCTTTAAGTCCGAGTTCCTCTCTCAACTGTTTAAGTAGTTCATAATAATTCTGGATGAGTGGAATATTTAACTCATACCTGCCTTCATTTATGGCGCCGTATTCGGAATCCATCCTTACGTTCAATTCTATCCTGCCACGGTTCAATCTTCCACTAATCTTTTTCTTAATCTCCAATTCGAGGAAAGAAATAATGGCAGGAAGCCGAATGGAAATCTCTAGATAGCGATGATTTAGAGATTTAATTTCCACCGTATATCTTCTGCCATTCAGGACTTCCTCGGTCCTGCCATAGCCGGTCATACTTTGAATCATCACTTACCTCTATCACTATAGGAACAACAAATTCTATCTACAAGTTTTATATCCAACCTTAATAAGAACCCATATTCTGGCAGATGTACAAAAATCCGATATTAGAATTTATTACTTGTGTCATTACGTATTTTACAAAAGTTTCAACTGCACGATATATTTTGATCTTATCCTGTTAAACATTTCTATAGCATGTTCTTCCGCATAATCCGGGTAAGTCCATGGGAGAGAATGAAATGACTTTTCTTTGTAGATCAGGGTCAGATCCGCATAGATACCATCCCTGAGATAGGGGCGATGAGTATAACCCTTGCCTGTTGCAAGGATCAAATGAGCCAACGATATATATCCAGGATCAATATTAACCTGCCTCTTTCCATTGAATGTAAAACTGTCTTCCACACCATTCGTTAACATCTTAATATCAGGCAATGCCTCAGGCCGTATCAACGTATCAAATAAAACAATCCTCCTTACGAGGCGTGATCCCATTTCCCCGTTATAATAGTCAGTATAATGAAAGGACAGACGTTCACTGATAAAATCAATATCTCCGTAGTGTTTTGACAATATCTCAAGAAAGTTTTTTACTATGTCATCATCCGCATAAATAGTGCTCATAAACAGCTTGACTGCCTCTGCCGGCCGCGGTTTGCTCATAGCACCTCTATTAATTCATCCTGAGAAATTATGGCCGTTCCCACCTTTCCTACGACAATCCCGGCAGCGTAATTTGCTAGGGCGGCTGCCTCTTTAAATGTTGCCCCGGAGGCAACGCAGAGAGCAAAGACCCCAATGACCGTATCACCGGCACCGGTCACATCATAGACTTCCCTAGCCTCTGCTGGAAAGGTAGTATAGGTAGTCTTGCCATCTTTTTCGAAAAGACTCATCCCCTCTTCGCCTCGCGTAATAAGAAGCGCCCTGAAATTAAACCGGTCAAGAAGCATTTTACCGACTCTGGCAATATCCTGCCCATCTGTAATATCCATACCGGCGGCACGTCCAGCCTCATAATTATTTGGTGTAACTATATCAAAGCCTTGATATAGGGAAAAATCATTCTGCTTGGGATCTACACAAACAGGGATACCTTTACCTGATATTGCTTCACGAATACCATCCATGAGAGGCTTTGTAATAACCCCTTTATTGTAATCTGATATAACTATGGCATCCAGTACATCTATCACCTTTATTACATATTTTATTATTTTTTCCACACTCCTTGGATCAATGGCCTTTTTGCTTTCTTGATCAAATCTCACAACTTGCTGACTATGGGCCACAATCCTGGTCTTTAACGTAGTCGGGCGGTTTGCTTCCACAATAATTCCGTCTGAATTGATATGCCTTTTACGAAATTCCCCCAATAACCTTTCCCCCATGTCATCGGAACCGATAACACTGGTTGCATATACATTGCCCCCCAAGGAGAAGATATTATTCAATACATTGGCACATCCACCCAGCATAAAATCATCCGATTGGACCTCCACGACGGGAACGGGGGCCTCCGGTGAAATCCGCGACACCTTCCCCCATATGAAGTGATCAACCATTATATCCCCGACAACTAAAACCTTCGATCTTGAAAAGTTCCTAATAATTTCTAAAGCTCTTTTTTTATTGACAATTTTTTTCATAGAAAACTTTGCCATATTAGAGTTAAAAAAAAGGAAAACGTAGTAATCTCAATTACTTACTACGCAAACAAATAATACAAAAAATATCCATCAATTTTCTTGGGTGGTAATGCTATTATCATGACCATCTTTTGTCAATCCTTTTCTGAGGATATAGTATCTTTACTGCCCGGGGAATAATCCTTATTGACTTCGCCTATGTTATCAAGTAAAAAATATCCACCAAACGTTAAAATTATTGATGATATTAAGGATTGATCCATGATCCGAGCTGCACTTTTCATAATAATCGGTGTTGCGATCACGGCATTTATGTCTGCTTGCGCTGTCGTCTTTGCCTTTATTACCCCAGATGAAAACATAATTCATAAGGTGGCCCATATCTGGGCCAAGATGCTTCTTGTATTAACTAGTATAAAGGTTGAAATTATAGGTGCGGAAAATATCCTAAAGGGATCACAGATATTTATGGCCAATCATCAAAGCGATTTCGATATTTTCATTGTTCTCGCCCACTTACCCGGCCAATTCCGCTGGATAGTTAAAAAGGAACTCTTCAATATTCCACTTTTTGGAAAAGCGATGCGCAATGCCGGATACATAGAAATTGACAGACAAAATCGTGAAAAGGCGATGCAGAGCCTTGATCAAGCAGCTCGGAAAATCCGGGAAGGTAAATCCGTAATGTCTTTCCCCGAAGGGACGAGAAGCAGGGATGGAAAGATCAAGCCCTTTAAACAGGGCATGTTTTACCTGGCCATAAAATCAGGTGTCCCTATAGTCCCTATATCTATCATTGGCGCTGGAGAAATCATGCCCAAACGATCTTTACTGATAAAACCCGGGAAGATAATAATGGTTATTGACAGACCGATAGATGTCAGCGGATATTCTATCGAAAACCGACAGGACCTGATTGAAAGGGTACAAAATATCATTACCAGAAATTACGAGGAAACAAGGTCTGCCGAACTAGGGCATCCTGTAAAAAACCGTTAATTAGTAGTATGAGATGAAAGAAGCAATCCTGGACGACAGAAAGTTGAGAGAAATCTCAGGAGCAATTTGCCTGGCATGCGCCATATTCCTATTACTGTGTCTCGCTTCCTACCACCCGCAGGACCCATCCTTCACGCATTTTTCAACCGGTAACATAAAGACGCACAACCTTATTGGTTCTATAGGATCACATACAGCTGATTCTCTCATCAGGATCCTCGGCATAGGCGCATTTGTCATTCCTTTCGTCCTGTTAATAATTTCCATCAGGTACTTTCTCGATGATGATTTTAGAATCAGTCTTATGGGAGTCACAGGATTCATTGGTCTCATCTTCTCAACCTCTGCGTTCCTGGCGGCGGTTTTAGACGAAGTCCAGGTCTATGGTGTTAAACTCGGAGCAGGAGGTCTCCTAGGAAGTGTTTCTGCAAAATTCCTGAATGAGTACCTCAATCTGGCAGGCACATATATCTTCCTCATGCTTATCCTTATTATATCCCTCATCGTTACAGTAAATCTATCCCTCGTATCTCTCTGCAGAAGATGCAAAGATATTATTATTGTGTCGTGGGCTGGATTTAAAAGAATCACTTCTAAAAGTACACAAATGCTGGGAGGAATAAGGGCAAAAACTGACGATGGGGAAAAGATTGCTGCTCCCGTAATAGACGCCGCATTACTATCAACGGAAAAACCTAGACGGAAAAAGTCTGAACAGACCCATTTCGATTTCCTTCAAAAAAGCGGAGACTTTAAACTGCCGCCTTTAACACTCTTAGACCAGATTGAAAGGAAAGACACGAGGATAAAGAGGGATAGCCTCATCATGAATTCCCGGATCCTGGAAAAAAAGCTTGCCGATTTTGGCGTCGAAGGGAAAGTTGTTGAAGTCAAACCCGGGCCTCTTATTACCATGTATGAACTAGAGCCTGCAGCCGGTGTCAAGATAACTAAAATCACCAATCTCTCTGACGACCTGGCTTTGGCACTCCGTGCACCAAGCATCAGAATCATCGCCCCTATTCCCGGAAAAGCAGTCATCGGTATTGAAATTCCCAATAATGAGAGGGAGCCTGTACACCTCAAAGATGTTTTAGACAACGATGCATTTCTTGAATCCCAGTTCAAGCTCCCCATCGCCCTCGGTGAAGATATTGTGGGAACCCCCGTGATCACAGATCTCACGAGGATGCCGCATCTGCTGATAGCCGGCACAACGGGATCAGGGAAAAGCGTCTCCCTCAATGCCATGATCTGCAGCATTCTCTTCAAGGCCCCACCTGATGACGCCAAGTTTCTCATGATCGATCCCAAAAGACTCGAACTTTCTGCATACGAAGGTATACCCCACCTCCTCCATCCCGTTGTAGTTGACCCCAAAAAAGCCTCTCAGGTACTCAAATGGGCCGTCGAAGAGATGGAAAGGCGATACAAGATTATTGTTGAATTAGGAGTTAAGAACATCGAGGCTTACAACAAGCTCATCGGGAAAAAGCCGAAAGAAAAAATTATTCAGTCTGATGGTATCAATGGGAAACAGGACAAGGACGTGCCGGTTAAGCTACCCTTTATCATAATAATCATCGATGAACTTGCAGACTTGATGATGGTCGCGCAGAGAAACGTGGAAGAATCCCTTGCCCGCCTCGCCCAGATGGCGAGAGCCGCCGGTATTCATCTGATATTAGCCACGCAGAGGCCATCCGTCGATGTCATTACGGGGGTCATAAAGGCCAATTTCCCCACACGTATCTCCTTTCAGGTCTCATCAAAGGTTGACTCACGGACGATTCTGGATCAGTTAGGTGCTGAAAATCTATTAGGCTTTGGTGACATGCTCTATATGCCCCCCGGCACATCGAAACTGGTCCGTATACACGGGCCATATGTATCTGAAAAAGAGATAGAGAGAATTGTAGATTTCTTGAAAAAGCAGGCCATGCCGGCATATGATGAATCGATATCGGAATATCATCCCGATTCAAAGGAAGGTGACAAACCTGATGAAGATTTTGATGAAAAATATGACGAGGCTGTCGAATTGGTAACTGAATTGGGGCAGGCATCTATCTCCCTGGTACAGCGATACCTGAAAGTAGGCTACAACCGCGCTGCCCGTATGATAGAGCGCATGGAATCAGAAGGAATTG
>DASPQI010000178.1:0-4505 GCA_035625045.1 Syntrophales bacterium
TTCCTCTGTTTTCATAATTGACATAAACGATTCTGGTAACCGGAATCAAGATATCGATCCAAAAACTGACTTATATTTGCGAAGGCCTATTTTAATTTCTGAACTTTGGAAGGCAATAGAAACTCAAATTCGACTCTTTCAGGAATGAGCACTATGGTCTACACATTTTCATGTCCTGTCCCTTGCAGTCGGGTACTAAAGGTTGAAGCAAAAAATGATGACGATGCAGTTAACAAAAGCATAGGGGCTGGATACTCTTGGTTCTGGCTTTTTCATTTTCAACAAGAATAGGGAGATGAGGGACGTATATGAATGTGAATAGAACATCTTATCTAAGCTGGTTGATAAAGCGGTTAAAGCGCTTGGCCCTGTTGGCGCCCATATTTTTTATCCTATTATCCCTTGGAGTCGTTCCTGCCACAGCCAGCCCCCTTTCCATGGGCTATCAAATCACGGATGGATATTTTCTACCGACCAGCAACTCAGCCATAGAAAGTCTCACGGGTTCCTTCGTAATCAGACCCGCTGGAATCACCGCTTTCTTACCAGACGGGAGTATCATTTACCCTAATCCTCCTGACTATTCTTACGACAGCATACTCATTTCAACCCAGCACCGGACTATCGGGATGGGTACAGTCGAAACTGTCCCTGACCTTCCGGTTGTTGTACCTGATTTTAGTTACAATCAGGGCACGCTATCGATGAGTCCGCATACCCTTGAACGTACGATACTTCAACATGGCTTCTTAAATGGAAACGAGTACTGGTTATACCAGGAGCAGAATCTCGTCCCTGTCGTAAACGATACCGCTTCATCCTTCCTTACCTATTCTGCATCAGTTCCTTACTATCCCGGTGCCATACATTTTACATACACTTTGAATGATGAAATCGAACGTGTCACAACAGTAACCTATCCCCCGGGTTCACTTGGACCACTTTACTCTTGGACCCTGGAATCATCAACCGATGTCGGAACGCTTGTTTTTGACGCCACACCCGTTCCAGAATCCACTACAATCTGGCTGCTCAGTTCAGGTCTTATCGGCAAAGCTGGCCTCAGAAAACGATTCAGTAACTAAGTGACCATTGAAATAAAGTGACTTAAAGGGCAGGTAAGTATGAATCTGCCTTTCTGCTTATTTCGAATTGGTAATAATCGACATCTAAACCTGATCCGGCTGATGAGTAGTAGGCGACAGAGCACTTCTCGGAAAAATTTATTTTCAAGTTATAAGCAATGCTAATTACGGGATGAAAGCTATATAAACAGGTTCGTCCGCTTTGACGCTTTCAGAAGGATACGTTTTACAGCAGTTTTTACACTTGGTGTCAAAAAAACTCCGTCCAACGACAGCATAATATATAATTTGGTATGCGAATGGCAAAAATGTGGCGTTCAGCACGTGATATGGAAAAGACCTATGACTGCACCTTTAGCATTGTTCCAATATTTTATTGCTTTAGGCGTTGGCTGAAGATTCACTTTGCATTTCTTCTTATTCAAGTAATCAGCGGCCTCTTTTGAGAGCCTCACCATATCTTCTTGGCCAGAACCAATTATCAGCAGATCTGCGCTGTCTTGATATATGTACTTTATCTCTTCCAGTGAGATGGTATGTGACGTGCCGTAGACAGCTTTTGATAATTTTTTCTTTCGTTTTTTTATCTTGCCGGACAGTCTAATAAAGATATCGTATTCGATCTTTGAACCTTCAATAATTATATAACCGAACCCCGTGTCACTAATGTCTGGTTTCATTCAGTCTCCCCAATATCCAACGGGAGTTTTTCAAAACCCCATTATAAGTTCCCTGACTTTCTTGCTCACAAAGATATGAAGGAAAATCCTCAAACGGGCTCGCTTTTGCAAATCGTCGAGGACGCGCGTGTAAATCGGTGTTATCTCCCCTGTTGTTTTGTTGAGTTTTTTTGCAAGTATCTCGATAGAGCTCAGATGGAGTTTCTTCTCTTTATCATCGCCGGATAAAATCAGTGTCATAAGTACCTATACCTTTCATCTTTGTAACCTTTAGCCCCTCATGCGAAGCCCTTGTACCATCAGCCAGTTTCTCTCTGCATTTCCAAAATATCTCATTGCAGATGCCGTTTCCGCCAATTCCTGTCTCAGGGTGATGATCGACCTACTGCAGACCGATAGTATATTTTAGTAAAATATATTATCCAATCTCTGATTTTTACATGCGAATTGCTTTTCTCATCCCATGAGAATGCCTTAATTTGTGGGAAGATTATTTCCGAACCTGTCCAAGTCAAATCTCCGTCCTTTTCCAATTAAAATAATACTAATTCACAATTTGGTTACAGGCAATAATAATAAAATTGTTGGAATATAGGAGGTAATACCTATTACATAATCATACGATGAAAGTTGTATGACAGAATTCCTTCAAGTGAGCCAGAAAATGGCTGATCAATATAGAAAGAACAGAAAAATTCAGCCAAAAAGTTGAATGGATAATGAAAAAGATACCGTGCTACGAAAATTCTTTTAATTTTCATACAAAAGTCATACGTTTGTAATACTTGCGTGATACAGTTACGCAAAATTCAGAATCGCGATGTCATCCCTGACTTGACAAAAGCTTGAAGCGCTGAAGTAAGACGCCATTCTGAAGGGTCCTTTGCTGACCGGGTTCCACAGATTCCTGGAAACAGAAAGCCCGAACCGGATGTTTTTCGGTTCGGGCTTTTTTATTCTTTACCGTAGTGCACCCGGTAGGGGGACAGCGAGGGGTAAAAAATTTCAAGGAAACGCAGATGAACACGAATGAAAAAGACGTTTTAACTGTCGCAACATCGCATAGGAAAATGCCCACCCTTTTCCCCGTATCGTTCGAGAGAAAGGCTGGGATTAGAAACCACCAAATTGTTTTTTGAATATTTTCGAAAAGAGGAAAGGGATGAAAAAAACGGTAATGATATCTTTCCGAACGAGCCAGGATCTAAAGGATTGCTTGGATAAGATCGTCAGCGAATCAAACAGTTCGCGGTCCTCCGTGATCGAAATGATTATGCGCGAATTCCTCGCTCGCAATCAAGAAAAATGGGCCCAGGTTCCGAACGGCATTTCCCGAACGGAGCTCTGCATTAGGGAGGAAGAAAGAAACCGCTCGGAAAAGAATGTCTGCCTTTTTCTGGGCGGTATCCGCATCGATCTTCCCAAGAACCTCAAAAGCAAAATTTCCTTGGATGAGAAAAAAGGCATCTATCAAATTGAACTTGTGGTCCCTAAAGAAGAAAATATTTCCTCAGCGGAGGAGCTAGGAAGAGGGACAAAGAGTGAAATAGAGTTTCGCGATCAAACGGTAATAAGGGAGGATGCGTCACATGTATAATCTGCATAAATGTTTCATTGGAAAATTTAGTCGGTATCGATACAAATTATTTAATTCCAGTAAAGAACGGGAAAAACTCTACATGCTTATTTGGCAGCTGGTGCAGCCTCCATGAAAACTCAAATCATAAGGGAGGTAACAAGGAGTTATCGGAACAGTAATAAATTTTTCTTTAAATGCCCAAGGGCAAAAACATTCAAATAAACAAATGGGAGGATCTATGAAAAAGAGAGTAATCGTCACAATCGTTCTGGTCATTATCCTTTGTTGTACCGCTGCTGCTGAGGCCACATTATCCGGCGACAGTGACTGCATTATCGCGTACAAAAAGGGTGTGTCCTTGGACAATACAACAGCAGGAATCGACATCTGGGGCAGACCTTACTATCTCGCCGGAATTTCAAACGGGTTGGAACAGCAATATATAGAAAGTTCATTGCTTGAGTTTTACAGCAAGTTCGGGATGGACGGAGATCAGGATAGGTCAAACAACTGGAGTTGGGTAAAGAATAAACCCTGGAGTTATTGCGGATGGGCAAAAGGGAAACCTTACGATTATTATGGACCCGATTCGGGACAACTCTTTTCTATATGGAGTGGACACGGGGTACACACCTGTGATCGTGATCCGGTTGTACCGATTCCCAGCGCGATGTGGCTTTTGGGATCCGGATTGACCATTTTAGGTGGGCTCAGGCTGGTCAAATGGAGAGTTTTTTAAGTCAGAGCTCGTATCCTACCGCCCTCTTCCCGAGAAAGATTGTGTCCGAAAATTTATTGCGAGGAAGTAGGACGATCGGAGCAATCCGATAGGCTCTGAAAAGAAATGTTATTGCCTTACTTCTTCCGGTTGCTGGCAATGATGAAAGGGAAATACAAAAAGTCTAGATTGCGGATGAGTAGGGTGGAGATGACCGGCTGAACCTCCACGTGGTTAAGGCGAGATTGTTCTGACGGTAAGATATTGTGTTGTTACGCAACAATCACATGTTAGTTGTCGCTGTTTAAGGGGTTTTTTTCTGATCGTTACCGGATGCATGCTAATGAAAGCATTGTTTTCGAGGTGTCGATATAGTAACTAAATCATATTAGCATGTTATCGTTAATTAACAAAAATATCATTATTTTGTCATAACACCGCAA
>DASPQI010000179.1:0-5432 GCA_035625045.1 Syntrophales bacterium
ATAAATGCTCAAAGCAAAGGACATTATGACAAGAGGAGTAATCACAGTTAGTCCAGAGACGGAGGTTGTGCAAGCTGCGAAATTATTGCTCGAACATCACATTAATGGCCTGCCGGTTGTTGATAATGAGGGACACCTTAAGGGGATTCTTTGTCAGTCTGATTTAATCTCGCAGCAGAGAAAAATTCCCCTGCCTTCCTTCTTTATCATGCTCGATGGTGTAATCCCCTTAACTTCCCCAAAACATATCGAAAAGGAATTACAGAAAATGGGTGCAATTAAAGTTAGCGAAGCCATGAGTCCTGATCCCATTACGGTAGGTCCGGAAACTGCTATGGAAGATATAGCCACACTGATGGTACAAAGGAATATACACTCTTTGCCTGTGCTGGATCAGGGAAAGCTGGTAGGCATTATAGGCAAAGAAGATATTCTGCGCACCCTTATGCCCGGTGAGAAAAAATAATCTCGAAGCTGATGTGCAGCGATGAAGTAAATTTATGGCTGTGGAAAACAAACACATGCTCATTGTTGTGGGTGTTGACCTTGCCGGCAGCCCAAAGAGGGCGACAGGTATATGTAAGCTGGAAGGTGATAAAGTAACTTCCTGTACCGTCCTCCATACGGACGAAGAGATCATAAGTTACGTACAGAAAGAAAATCCTACTGTGGTTGCCGTCGACGCTCCACTTAGCCGGCCGTATGGGCGGAAGTCAATGGAGGATAAGACCGGCAGACACTTTCGACCCTGTGATCGCGAATTGTTGAGGAGGCGCATCCCCTTTTTCCCGATTACGCTCGGCCCCATGAGATCACTCACGGAACGCGGTATCAGGCTGAAGAAAATCCTCACCCGACGGGGTTATGCGGTGATCGAGGTTTATCCTGGCGCCGCGCAGGACATATGGCATATAGGCCGAAAGCAGGACGGACTGTCCAAACTGCGAAAAGGTCTTACTAAACTCGGCATAAAAGGTCTTAACAGAAAGATGAGCGGGGACGAACTCGACGCCGTTACCGCTGCCGTTGTGGGGCGATTGTTTTTGCTGGGGAAGGCGGAGGTTCTCGGCAATCTCAAAAGCGGCGCTATTATTATTCCTTATTTCAAAGAATCCCACACAATGTCTCTCCGTGGAGGCGGCTGTTAATGGCGAAATTTTTTGTGTAACGAGTCGTATCGGCTTGGTTACTCTTTTTTCAAATAACTAAGTTTGGCGAGGTTCGGATTTGCCACCGAAAATTCCCAGTTCCCGAACACTTCGAGGTGCGGTCCGCTTGTCAACACATCCCTCTGAAGCCTTTCGACAACCGCCGTCTCCACGACCTTTTGCACATCTGGTGTTTGACTCTCCGGTACTGCTATTTTAACAGTCTTTTTACCTGCCAACTTTTCACTCTTTGACGCCGCTTTCTTCACGACCTTTTTTACCGACGGTTTCCTTCTCTTGGGCGCCATCTCCTTCACAGCTTTCCTCGTCGCCGGCTTCTTACTCTTAGGTGCCGCTTTCTTCACAGCCTTTTTTGCAACCCGCTTTGCGCTCTTAATCGCCGCTTTTTTCACGGCCTTTTTCACCACCGGTTTCGAGATTTTGGATGCCGCTTTTTTTGCACTCTTTTTCGCAACAGATGTTTTACGTTTCGCCATTGCCTTCTTCACACCTTTTTTTACAGTCCGTTTCTTTTTGCTGGCAGACGCCTTTACCATTTCCTGTCTCCCCTCCTTCTCTTCACAAATTATTGACCTTTAATCCGGGTGCGATGTCCTGTTCCGGAATTAGAGTTTGTCATTCACAGGTTCAAAGAAACTAAAGGACGGCAATTTCGTGAAACCTGCATAAGTTTGCATATACCAGTACCACATTTTTAAACGAAATTCCTCTATAGAATTAAAATGTGACAATCCCGTAACACCTTTCTCAGATCGATTTCAATGTTCCTGTCCACGTTTCGTATGCAGGGAATTCTGTCCCTCTCTCCTCCTTCTTATAGAAAATCGTATAAGTCAGATTCTTCCAACTGATAAAACCGAGACCTTCTTTTGTCTTGTAATATCTTCGCCGCCAGGTTCCCGTATTCAGATAAACATGTTCTTTGACTCCCGTAGAGTCTTCCACGATACGTATCGGGACCTGAAGCGGGTCATGCGTATGCCCGTATACTATGTACCTGATACGGTTATCCAGGTGTGAATATTCTTGCGGAGCAGCCTCCTGAAGATCGTCTTTTGAAAAACGATCTTTTAATTTTTCTATCAATGGCATTAGCTTTTCTAAGGAAAATATCTTGAATTTTTCAAGTATGAAGAGCGCGAATTGTATCTCATCCGCTTCGTCCAGTATGTCGGTCCATTTATCGTGGTGGTCATACCATTTCTTCACGAATTCAAGTTTATTAAATTCCTGTATCACTTCATCAACAGAATCCTCGATCACTTCTTTCAGCTTAATGTTTTTCTTAACCTGATAGAGCAGCCATTCAATAGTAGCTGAAAAGGGTCTTACATTTTCAATCTCCTGAAAGTTTCTCCTCAAGGCATCCTGCTCGTTTTGTGACAGCTTTTTTACTTCGTTATTGTTCATAATTTGCCATGGTAGTTTCGAGACCAATTCAGTAGTGATTGGATCACCTATCGGTACCTTCAAGTAATCTTCATAGCTGTATGTGAGTCCGCCCTCATAGTTGAATTTATCGAATTCATGACCGTGCCGCGCAAAGACACCATACTCGACGTCTTGAAAAAAATGTTCGAACGTATTCACAGGTTTTGTAATCCCGAGCTCCGCGCATATCTTGTCTTTCAGTTTTGGGTATTTGTTGCATAACCTGTCGTGATTGCCGGGTACATAGATTCTTTCCGGTTCAACGGGAAAGCTAAATTTTTCTTTAAGATTTCCTTTGAGAAGATCGAAAGTATCACGGTTTTTGGCAATGATTGTATTGAATATGATCTCGGCGTTTTCAGCAATTTTACTATCGTTTGAGCCCCATGGTCTCTGATCAACAGGATACTCAAACCACTTTTCCGTCCTGAGCAAGTCGAAAATATCACCCAGGAAAACGATTTTGATCTCGTTTATTTTTTTAACATCCTTAACAATGCCTGCAATATCCTCGAAGAAGATGTTAAATGCTTCAGTGGGAATATTGTGTTTGCCCGCCGTTTCATCAACAAAATGTAAGTCACTTATAAAAATTAACATAATACCCTCCTAAAATAATATTTTGCTCGTACTAATCCGTCGGATTACTTAATTCCCAGCCGCTTGATAAAACCTTGCTCTCCGAAGGTCTTCCCGTTCACGCACTCAGGCGTAAATACTTCATTAGCATCATCTGGTCTGGCACTGGCTCCACGGCTCGCGAATGAAATACAGTGCATCACGGCCCTGGATCTCAAGACCGCCCCTATCCCGTGTTCCCCATCTGGTTACGTATTTCTTCCCGTCACGGCGCTCAATAGCAACGTTGAAATTGTTGCGGAGTTCCCGATAACAACCCTCCAGGTTCGTGAGCGTCATATCCAGTATGGTGATGTTGAATTTATCAGTTCCTTTGTTCACCACAAAAAAACCCTGACTTCCACGTTCCATCACCAGAACAGTAGGGTTTTCTATCACAGCCAAGACGGTTTCTTTCACATTCTCACCTGATTTCGCGCGCTCGCCCATGATCCTACGAAACGCCACACCATACTTGATAAATGCGTTATCATAATTATCCCAGTTTAAAATAAGCGGCGTTCCTCTCTCACGCGCGAGGACATAGGCGGTGGCCAGGTACGAGTCGGTACGGTCGCTGTATGGATTTATTGCTTTGACATTGAGTTCGGGGATGTTGTCATGGTTCCTTCCAAAGGTGACACTCCTTGAATCATCAACCGCCTTCGGCACCCTGAGAGAGCGAAGGTCACCCCCATAACTGAAAGCGTCCTTCATCGAGCTATAAAGAAGAAAATCGGTAACGGCGGCTATCCACTTGTAATCCTCCGCACTGGTGCCGCTGTCTTCGATCACTTCAAGATAATTCCAGGCATTGCCTTTGCTTTCCTTGTCGATGTAGTCGATGTATTTCTTCACGATATCAGGAGATATGTGTTTTGCGGCGTCAAAACGGAAGCCGTCGATACCAAGTTTGAGGAGTTTCTTGAGATGATCTTTCTGCATAGTCTGCACGGCAGTCTGGGTCTGATCCAGATCAGGCAACGTACCCAGCCAGCAATTAATGACGGATTCCCTGTTTGAGTAGTCAATATTGCACCTGGGATGAAAGTTATTCTTGGAAAGCCCGGGAAAATTCAGGTCACAGTATTCATCCATATCCGCCATGTGGTTGAATACGACGTCGGCGATCACTTTCATCCCGCAGCCGTGCGCGGTTTTAATAAGGTTTCTCAGGTCGCTTTCAGAACCCTTTCCTTCGATCACAGCATAGTCTATGGGCTGATACCGCGCCCACCACTGTTCACTCGGGTTGGATTTCTGCGCCGGGGCAATCTGTATGTGAGAATATCCCTGTTTCGGCAGCTCGCACACGTATGACTTGACATCAATGTAATTCTGGTCAAAGGCATGGAATATCGCAACCGGCTGCTCTCCGGCAAGTACAAAGGTTGTAAGGCTGAAAAGTGCGACAATGCATGCAATAATGAAGATCTTGAATTTTGAAGTATTCATATAAAGATTACCTCCTTTCATTCACCTACTGTTTAACCTTTTCTTCCCGTAATTGATGTATTACCTCTGCCGCAGATGACTGAATTTTTTATAAGTATTGGTTTATTAAGCGGAGACTTTTATGGATGAGCGTTTATAATTATAAAACGATGTTAACGCAATATTAGAAAATTACAAGGTTTATACGAGGTTATAACCCGTATTGATGGATTGAGGAGATTTTACCAAAAGAGAGGAAACTTTGTTTGATGTTTTTGATTTGCTTGATTTTGTTTGTGAATTGATATGGTACACAATTGAAGCTCTCCACAGTAAACTGTGGAGAGTCTTCGATCCTCAAGGAATAATAATATTACCCATTCGCTCGCTTACCCTGCAGCAAGCCACGGGGAATGCGCTCGCCACTGGATTCAATATTTACTTAGCGCGCCCTGATTGTTCCACGTATTTCAATGCACCACCGTGAAAAATCAGAACGTATATGAAATCTCCTGCACCTTTGTCATAGTACCATTTTTCAACTTTAATCCTTCCTGTTCTCGTTACTTCTTTAGATATGGGTTCACCACACTTTGTTAGCACCTCAACCTTTGAATCTCCTAAGGATACAATATCATTACCACATCGGAAACTGTCTGAGGCATATGCCACACCATACAAAATGATTGAAGTAACAAGCAATGGTATAAATTTTTTCATAAGCTTCTCCTGACGATCAGTCATTATAAAATGCTATATAAAAAATGTTAATGCTATAAT
>DASPQI010000180.1:0-3962 GCA_035625045.1 Syntrophales bacterium
GCGGCATTGTAGATCACCACCACCCATCCAAGATTAACCTGGTGCTGGATTGCCGCCTGCAGGACGTAAGGTGCCTCAATGACCCATTTGCTTCCGCCGGAGGGAATAAAAACACCCAGGATGGCCGAATAGGCGGCCACCAGGAGTGGGTATGTTCCCTGGGTCGTGATGCTGTAAAAGAGGTCGGCCAACCACTTGTTGATCCCTGTCCCGACGATCATCCCGAAGATCACGGCGTAGAAGGGGAACTGGATCAGAACGCCGCCCGTCGCCGGCACGGCCTGGGCCACGGCCTTGAGGAACCGTTTCGGGCGCCAGTGCAGGAGCATACCGACGGCGATGAAAATCAGGTTGTAGTTATTGAGGTCCAGAACCGCGAGGGGACCCCTTGGATCCTTGCTGAAGAGGTCCATTAAGTACCAGCAAATAAGACCTCCCACGAGGATGATCATCAACGGGCTATATTCAAGCCACTCTCCCGGTTTCTGCCGCACCTCAATGCTCGTATCGATCTCTTCAAATTTCAGGTTGAAGTACTCAACTGTCTTGGCGCGATCGGGTTTCGGGGCCGAGAAGTAGGCAATGAGTACAGAAACCACAACGAGGGCGACTATCATCCAGAAGTTCTCCCAGATGAAAAGCGTCTGAGTCAGGGGAATCAGACCGCTGATCTCGAAGAGTTTAGGCGGAATTGCCCCCTTTGTAGCCATCATGAGGGGCGCCGAGGAGGAAAGACCAAGGGCCCAGATGGCTCCCAACCCGAGGTAGGCAGCGGCTCCCGCGGCCCGGTAGTCCATTCCTTTAACCCTCCTTGTCAATTCACGGACCAAAAGGCCGCTGAAGATGAGGCTTAACCCCCAGGAGATCAGGGACGTCAACAGAGACAATAGGGCCACAAAGGCGATGGCCCCCCTTCCCGTCTTGGGGATTCCGGCCACCTTCTTAATCAGCCAGTAAACGACGGGAGTAGAGGCAAGCACATATCCACCGATGATAATGAACGCCATCTGCATCGTAAAGGGTACCAGTGTCCAGAATGCCTTGCCGCCCTCCGTCGCGAGCTTAAACGGGCTTTCACCGATGAGAAGACCAAAAGCATAAACAATAACAATACCCAAAAGTGCAAATACCCATGCGTCGGGAAACCATTTTTCGCTCCACTCCGCAAGCCCCAAGCCGAAGCGTTCAAGGACGCCCTCTTTGGGTTCGCCGGCTTCCGAATTTTTCTTTTCTGCCATTCTCATTCTCCTTTCATAAAATATAATTTAAAAATTCGTCCGATAGAAGTATCCATCTACGTAAAAAACCTGCATTGATGAAATAAAAAAGGAATCAGAAAATAACATTAGTATTACGGCATCACCTCTCATCATATACCCTGATAGAAACTAGGCCATTTTCTCCCTCGGCCTCTTCTCAGGTACATATACGTGTGGAATTTTATCCTCGTTCCATTCCTTTGAAACATAAAGATTGCAATAACAGCTTCCGTATTCTTTCACATCGGGAGTCCTGTAGACGCAGGGACAGATAATGTCTTTATCCTTCTCCCGATCTCCCGATGCGAGGCGGCAGGGGCATGACATGTAGCCATAACGTTCCTTGTTCGTCAGGAGACCTCGTAAAATATCCAGCACCCATTCCTTATCCCCGCTGAAAAAATAACCTTTGGGCTCCTGCAGTTTCTTTAGCATCTCATAAAGCTTTTCGGCTTCCGTCATAACCCGAGCGCTTTCCTGATCTTCTTTTCTTCAAATCCCACTATGACTTTGTCACCGATGATAATCGTGGGAAATGTGCAGTCGGGATTTAATTTTCTGACGTCTTCCATAATCAGCTTCTTCTCTTCATCCGAAAGTAAATCAACATCCGTAAATTCATACTGTACTTTACACTCATCGAGAAATTTTTTCGTTGATTTACAGTGACTGCACGTACTCAATGTATATAGTTTAATAGGTGGCTGCATGCGTGTCCTCCTTTCACCTCAATCTCTTATTGAATAAAATCAAATTAAACCGGCATGCATTATTTATCAAACCCTTTTATTCTTTCAAACTCGGTTGGTGAATGATAAAATTATAAAGGTGTCTGTCCCCATTCACCTCTACCCGTAAAAAATATCCAACTCCTCAGCGGAGGGGATGGAATCAATTTTAAGTTTTATAAGAATATCTCCCGTTTCGACAGCCTGCCCCGGAGCAACATGGATTTTTTCTATTAGCCCATCACTGGGAGAAGCAACGAATGTCTCCATCTTCATTGATTCTATGCTCACAAGATCCTGCCCTCGAAAGATACGATCACCCTTGTTGACCAGGATGGCGACTACCATTCCCGGCATGGGACAGCGAACCATATCCTCGGGAGGCACCGCTTTTGGCTTCGGCATGTGATAAAACAGTTTCCATTCCAGGGGGCTGTAGATCCCCAGAACACGTGTAACACCACGGTGGGCTACCCATATGTTATTTTCCCTGTATTTAGTATGGAAGAATTGGGTATTACCGTCAATCCTGAGTTTGATTCTGCGCCGGTAAAACTCGAATTCGGGAGTGACAACCTGGTACTTGTGTCCA
Organism: Syntrophales bacterium; assembly: GCA_035625045.1. Lineage (GTDB taxonomy): Bacteria > Desulfobacterota > Syntrophia > Syntrophales > UBA2185 > DATKLL01. The sequence continues at coordinate 2,580 of DASPQI010000180.1, forward strand.
TCCACCATCACCGTCCAGCTGCCAGGCGACGGATTTTTAATAAGACGCAATTCAAAAAAAACATCGTCTCCTTTTACTGTATATATAAACTGGTTTTTCAACTGGTGCGGAACACCCACCTTAGCCATCATAGGCTTCAGGGATTCGTGAACCAGAGATTGTCGGTTATGGTAAATGAGGGTTACTGCTATTGCCATGTATTGCAGCCACTCTTCCGGAGGCGGCTGCTTCATTTGGCCACGCTCAAAGTGCTCATCTACGAAATCCGTCGACAGATCCCCTTTTATAAAGGACGGATGATTGAGTACGGCATTTACAAAATCCACATTGGTGATCAGACCCTCGATGTGATACGCATTCAGCGCCTGGACGAGAGATTCAATCGCCTCTCCCCTCGTTGCACCCCAGGCGATTACTTTGGCCAGTAACGAGTCGTAATAAATACTGATAAAACTTCCGGCCTCAATACTGCTGTCAATCCGGACATTCCTTATGCGAGCAGTCGCGTAACGGGTAATCATTCCGGTGACAGGCAGGAAATTTCGGGCAGGGTCCTCCGCGCAGATCCGTGCCTCTATGGCCCATCCGTTGCTAACAACATCTTTCTGCCGGATGGGAAGTTTTTCTCCTGCAGAGATGCGAAGCTGCCATTCCACGAGGTCGAGACCTGTGACCATCTCCGTCACGGGGTGTTCCACTTGCAGTCTGGTATTCATTTCCAGAAAGTAAACACTCCCGTCCGAATCATCCAGGATAAATTCAACGGTACCTGCGTTTGTATAGCCTGCTTCTTTGGCGAGCCTGCATGCCATCTCCCCCATGCGTTCCCGCAGGCTGTCATTAACAGCCATTGAGGGTGTCTCTTCAATAATCTTCTGATACCTTCGCTGGATGGAGCACTCCCTCTCCCCAAGGTGAATGACATTGCCGTAATGGTCGGCTAGGATCTGTATTTCAATATGGCGGATCCGGGGGATATAGCGCTCCATGAAAAACTCGTCACTTCCGAAGGCCTTTCTGGATTCATTCTGGCAGGACTCGACGGCAGTTCGCAGGTCCGCATTGTTCAATACCACCCTTATCCCTCTTCCTCCTCCGGCGCGTGCCGGCCGTATCATCAGAGGATATCCTATCTTTTCTCCGATACTGAACGCTTCCGTGAATGACGATACACTTTCTTTGTGTCCCGGCTTTACAGGTATGCCAAGCTTTTCGGCAAATGCCTTGGCCGCCAACTTATCGCCAAGCGTCGCGATAACAGATGCCGGCGGACCGATAAAAGTCAGCCCTGATTTGGCGACCATGTCGGCAAATTCCGGGTTCTCCGAGAGGAAACCGTAACCGGGGTGGATCGCCTGGCATCCATGGGAACTGGCAGCGTCT
>DASPQI010000181.1:0-4943 GCA_035625045.1 Syntrophales bacterium
GGCCTGAGGTATTCCTGGGCGGTAAGGAGGGTAACGGGATGGTTCAGCCAGCCCTCCTCAACCAGGGGTACGAAAAGCGGGCAGGCCTGGGAAAAGACGCGGATATTTGGATCTTGCTGATGAATGGCGCGGGCGTAAGCGTTGCTGTTGATGGTCGCCGGAGTGCCTATAACACCGATAGTACGGATTCGTGTCTCGGAGATGGCTTTACGGGCGCCGGCGTCGATTACGTCTAACACAGGAACCGGAGAAAGGTCTTTCACAGCTTGGTAAGCGACGGCGGCCATGGTATTACAAGCGATTATGAGCAGTTTAACATCCTTCTTCAGTAAGAATTGTGTGATCTGCATGGCGAATTGCGTGATCGTCTCCGGTGATTTCACACCGTACGGCACCCGCGCTGTATCGCCGAAATAGACGATGCTTTCGAACGGCAGACGTTCCATGAGGGCGCGTACAACTGTGAGTCCGCCGATACCGGAATCGAATACACCTATGGGACTGCTGGGAGCGGGCTGCATAATCTCTCCTTAACATTGAAAAGGAATGTTATTTAGCATAACCTCATAAAAAAGCAAAGCCAAGAAGTATGTGTTTAATTCAGCTTTATGTTGAAATGATACGATAAATGAGATATTTTCCTCTAAATTATAATTAAAGGGCATTAAATCCCGCACACTTAATTTTTCACTAAGTGAAAGGAATGTCGATGCATACCCCGAAAATCCAGAAAATCCTTTTTTACTCGGCGTTAATCCTTGTTTCTCTCCTTTTTCTATATCTCCTCACGCCTTTTTTTTCGCCGCTCTTCTGGGCGGCTGTAATTGCAAGCATTATCAGCCCCCTCTATGAGTGGCTCAACAGGAAGTGGAAGCGGCCAAGTTTGTGTGCAGCGGTCGTTTTTTTGATAGTTGCCATTATCATAATCCTGCCGGGGAGCGTCATCGGAAGTTTGCTGTTTTCAGAATCCATGCGTATGTATGAATCACTCAGCAAGGATAGCGGTAATATCGACAGCATTGTCAAGAGTGTTACTGGGGCTGTCAAAGATAATCCATACATTGCCCGTCTGCACATAAACGAACACTTCTGGACGGAAAAGATTTCTGAAATCGCCAAGAGTGTTTCTAACTATATCTTTGTCCAATTGAAGGAACTCACACAGAATACCCTTGTCTTTATTGTTCAGTTCGCGGTCATGCTCTATACGCTGTTTTTCTTTATTCGCGACGGAGACAAGTTTCTAGGAATGGTCATGCGGGTCTTTTCTCTGGGGCAGGAAAGGGAAAAAGTCCTCTATGAACGTTTCGTGGCCACGGCAAGGTCCACTTTGAAAGTGACGTTGATCATCGGCGGCATTCAGGGATCACTGGGAGGATTTATCTTTTGGATAACCGGTATTGAGGGGGCTCTGATCTGGACTGTTGTGATGATAATCTCATCTATTGTCCCCGTTGTCGGCTGCTCTATTGTCTGGGGTCCTGCCGGTGTGATTATGCTGTTTACAGGACACATATGGAAAGGGGTACTCATTCTGGCTTTTGGTGTCTTCGTGATCAGCATGGTGGACAGCCTCTTGCGTCCCATACTCATCGGACGGGATGTGCAGATGCATCCTTTATTGATTTTTTTGTCCACCCTGGGGGGAATTTCATTATTTGGATTTTCCGGCTTCGTCATCGGCCCCATCATTGCTTCCCTGCTGCTGGCAGTCTGGGAGATGTATGATCAGTATTATCGGGATTCTCTATCCAGTGACTGACACGGCATGATGCAGTCTGTCGGGAAGCAGCTGTCAAGGATCTTCTCGCTTGACCGTCATTGCACAATGCCGTGTATAATTATATGGGTCATGGCAGAGATAGAAGCCGCCATTGGTATCGTTAAAATCCATGCCCAGACGATGTTTCCCGCCACTCCCCAGCGAACCGCGGTAAGTCTCCTTGTTGAACCCACACCGACAATGGCGCCTGTGATGGTATGGGTTGTACTTACAGGGATGCCGGCGATAGACGCCCCGATGATGGAGATAGCAGCCGCGGTCTCCGCGCAGAACCCTCCCATGGGCTTAAGCTTTGTAATCCTCGTGCCCATAGTCTTCACGATGCGCCATCCTCCGGACATGATTCCCAGAGCGATGACGGTGTAACATGAAATGATAACCCAGTAAGGAATGTAAAATGTTGGCCCGAGATAACCTTGGGTGAATAGAATAATGGCGATGATCCCCATGGTCTTTTGCGCGTCATTCGTGCCGTGGCCCATGCTGTAGATTGCGCACGAAGCAAGCTGCAGTCTTCGGAACATTTTATCTGAGCCTGTCACCGTGGAATGTCGATTGATATTCAAAACGACGATCATCAGGCATAGTCCCAGAATTAAGCCGATTAGAGGGGACAGCACGATAAAAAGGGCGATTTTGATGATGCCGCTCCAAATTAGGACACTGGTTCCCCCTTCCACGATTCCGGCGCCAATGAGGCCGCCGATAAGGGCGTGAGAGGAGCTGCTGGGCAGCCCAAAATACCAGGTAATGATATTCCAGGTAATCGCGCCAACTAGGGCGGAAAGGATGAGAATATTGTCAACGATAGCCGGGTTAATAATGCCGGTGCCGATGGTCTTGGCCACCTGCACGCCGACAAAGAAAACGGCGATGAACTCGAAGGTTGCTGCCCACAAGACTGCATTCCTGGGTGAGAGGACCCTGGTCGAGACGATAGTCGAAATTGCATTCGCAGAATCGTGGAAACCGTTTAGAAAATCAAAAATCAGGGCGATGGATATTAGAAAAACAACAAAAGCGAATGAATCAGGCATAATGATTTTAGATGAACAAGAATGCTAGGAGGAACGAATTATTAAGCAGCCATCAGGCATGTTTCAGGACGATGCCCTCTACTATGTTGGATACGTCCTCACATACGTCGATAGCCTCTTCAATACGTTCAAAGATTTCCTTCCATTTGATAAGTTCGATGGCATCCTTTTCCTTTTCAAAAAGATCGACCATTGCCGATCTCAGGACAATATCACCTTCGTTTTCGAGGGTATTGATCTCTACACAGGCATCAATGATCATCTTGGAGTTTTTCATGTCCCGCATGCCGCAAACAATGAGTTTCACCTTCCCGACGGCATCATTTAATATCTTTGCTTGATCGATGATTACCTTGGTGGGCTCTTTCACCTTATAGAGATGCATTCTGGCGGCAGCTGCTTCAATCATATCCAAGATGCTGTCCATCTTATTGACCAGGTCATATATATCTTCGCGGTCCAGGGGTGTGAGGAATGTCTTGTGCATTTTTTCATAGGTTCTGTGGGTGATGACATCTGCCTCATGTTCCAGTTCTTTGAGTTTGGTTATTTTAGGCAGGGGGTATTCATAAGTTTCAACCATTTCCAGGAACATCTTCCCCCCCTCTTCAATTTTATTGATAAGTTCTTCAAAAAGGTCGTAAAATTTCTCTTCTTTGGGAATGAGTCTCATTGGATCTATCCTCCATAACGATTTATTATGCGCGATCCGTTAACAAATGGGGTCGTATTGGTGTGTTATTTTAAAGCTCAAATAATGGCGTATGCTATCTACAGGATTATTGCCAAAAAAGCAATAAGTTTTGGCCACAAATTTTTGATGGGAATTCCGTAAATGATTCGGGACGAATTGCTTTTATTTTAGCATACTTTGGTCTGCCTGGATAGACATCCTGTCTGTCTACCGGTGGGCATCTTTGATGATCCGTTCAATCGCCTGGTTAAAACTTAAACCGGATCGCTCTACAGCGGCAAAAAATCCTCCGTCCGGAGAAAGACATGGGTTTGTATTTACCTCCAGCACCCAGGGCATGCCGGTTTTATCGATCCGGAAATCGACCCTTGCGTATCCTCTCAGGCTGAATATATGCCAGCACCGGCGGGACAAATATGACAGTTGATCAAGTAATGGTTCATCCTCTTTTGAAAAATCAAAACACCGCGGCGTGTGCCGGTATTCGAAGGAGTCTTCGACCCATTTGGAGCGGTAGTCTACGACTCTGGCCTTGCCGGACGGATAATCGTCAAACCGGATCTCAGCATGGGGAAGTACATCCGGCCCCTCGTCTCCCGCCAGAAGAGAAATGTTGAATTCCCTTCCCTCGATGAAAGCCTCTGCAAAGCATGTCATACCAAGATTGTCCTGTTGGGATAATACGGCCTTTCTGAGACGGTGTTGATCCTTTACAAAGAGGATAGAATTTTCATTCAGCCATGAGGAGGCATGTTCCCATACGGCCTTGACGATATATGTGCCTTCGACAAAAGAACCGCCGTAGTGCTCATCGGGTAAAAAAAATACGGGAGTTGCAATACCCGCGGCCTGGAGGAACTGCTTGGCGAGAACCTTGTTCGAAGTGAGAAATTGTGCATCCGTTTTGGCGCCGGTGTAAGGTATTTTGAGAAAGTCCATAAGGGAAGGGGCAATGTGAATCAGGCTGCCCTGACCGGCTGTCGTCTCGACAAGGTTGAAAATGAAAGCCGGCCTCATTTCCTGCAATATCTCGATAGTCTTTGAAAAATTAAGCGAGAAGGGGATAATGATAGGTTCATATCCGAGGTCCGAGAGGGCCGATGCAACAAAGGCGGCCTGGACGAGGACATCCTTCTCATCCATGCCGGCATCTTCCGATACATCGCCATGTAAAACAACAGCCTTCATGAAATACCCTTTAGCAGGATGATTCAGAAAATGCGGCAGTAAGAGTATGACGCCGGACGGAAGATTTTACGGCACGTGAGACCGGCGGATGGAGATGGAGACGTTTCAACGCTGAACGCATAATCATGTCGATGAGATTATGATAGGTAATTCCGGCGAGGTTGCAGATAATGGGAAGATCCGAATGTTCCGGATGCAGACCGGCTAACGGGTTGACTTCCATGAAATTCGGTATTCCCTG
>DASPQI010000182.1:0-2711 GCA_035625045.1 Syntrophales bacterium
CCTGGCCATCGGTCTGCTAAACGATCCGGAAATATTGTATCTCGATGAGCCGACAGTCGGTGTCGATACACAAACACGGAGCTACATCCTGGAGACGATAAAAAAAATCAACAGGGAACGGGGCATAACGATCATCTATACATCCCATTACATGGATGAAATCGAGCATGTGTCCGATGATATTGCCGTTATCGATGGGGGGGAAATCATCCTCCATGAAAGCAAAGAGGCAATTCTGACTCATGCCGATACCGCTTTGATCAGTGTGGAGGAAATCGGAGAGGAGGCCATCAGGGAATTGCGGCAGATCGACGGTATCCAGGTGGAAAAGGATTGTGTCCGTGTCAAACGTGACGTACGGTTTAATGAAAATATGGCAGCGATATTTACCATCCTCCGTAATAACGGGATTCAGGTAAAGGACGCCGTCTTTGGCCATAGAACCCTTGAGGAGTTTTTTCTCAAACTGACAAACATCAGTCTGCGCGATGAAGACTGACGGCATTATTAAATATGATTAAGATAATTTACATCCTGAAAAAAGAATTTCTGCTGATCGTCCGGGACATACACGCCGTTACAGTCCTCTTCGTCATGCCCGCTGTCTTCATCATGATCATGTCCCTGGCCATGCGGGACCTTTTCGAGCTTCACGGCAGCGCCAGTATTGATGTACTTGCCGTAAATCAGGATGCGGGAAAGAAGTCACAAGCGTTCTTAAAGGCGATGGATGACCTTCGCAGTTTCAAGGTTCACCTTGTTGAGAAAGACATAACCACGGAAATGATAAAGGAGCAGATGATTTCCCGGGACTACAAGTTTGCCCTGATCATCAGAGAAAACTTTTCCGTCTTCGTCGATAAAAAAGGTAAAGACAAGGATGAGAAGCCTCTGGAGCTTCTCGTCAATCCTACGGTAAATACACAGACCCAGCTTGTTTTAAAAGGTGCTCTGGAGGGAAAACTGTCCAGGTTGAGATGGGACACATTCATTGACAGTATTGACAAGCTATTGGCCTTCGCAGAAATAAACAAGCAGAAACTGAAGGCAGTCGAAGAGAGCCCCATCGATGTTAACTACGTTTATAAAAAAGGGCAGTACGCAAAGATTCCGTCCGCCGTCCAGCAGAGCGTTCCCGCCTGGCTGGTTTTTTCCATGTTTTTTATTGTCATACCAATATCCAACACCTTTATCTCTGAAAGGGGTCAGGGTACACTCATGCGCCTCAAAAGCATGAATGTATCGAGGTTCTATCTGATCACGGGCAAGATGGCGCCTTATCTTCTTATCAATGCAATCCAGGTGGTAATCATGATTGCCATAGGCGTTTATGTAGTCCCCCTTTGCGGCGGCACCGCCCTCACTATGGGGGATTCCGTAGGCGGTCTTGTCCTGATTGCCGCGTCCGTCAGCTTCAGCGCCATTTCCGTAGCGCTTCTGATCGCTTCTTTAGCCGGGACGACGGAGCAGGCAACCACCATAGGGGGAGTCCTTAATATTATATTTGGCGCCCTGGGCGGGCTAATGGTGCCCAAGTTTGTCATGCCGGGGTTTATGCAGGACATTGCCGACATATCCCCCATGTCCTGGGGACTGGAGGGGTTCCTTGATATCTTCCTGCGGAACGGAGGCGTCTCTGACGTGCTCCCGAAAAGCCTGTCCCTGATTATTCTAGGGGTGGTTATGCTGACCCTGACTGTGATCTTATTGCGAAGGCAGAGAGAGGGCTGAAAAAGATGAAAGGTTCCCTTGATGAAAAATTAAAAATGGAGTTGAAGAAATTGATCGTCGAGGAATGTGATATAACGATCAATCCCGCAGACATTCATGATGATGAACTCCTGTTCGGCAGGGATTCCAGGATCGGCCTCGACTCAATAGACGCCCTGCAGATCTCTATAGCGATACAGAATAAATACGACATTATTATCACCGACAGCAAGGAAACAAGGCGGGTCATGAGATCGATAAACACCTTTGCCGATTTCATTCAGCCGGAGTAGTACATGAACGTAAGAAAAACATTTATGACGGGAAAGGCGATGATCTGCTCTCTCGGTAATTCCATGGTGGAGATTATAGATTTAGTGCGTAATAAAAAGATAAGACTCGCTCATCTCTCTTTTGACCTGGTCGGCCTGCCCTATACCAAACCGTACTACCTCATACAGAGAAACGAAGGCGATAAGCTTGATAACCGCTCCGAGCAATATTTCTATGACATCCTCTATTCCACAGTATCTTCTGCCATTGCCGATGCCGGCTTGAACACCACAGAGATCAGTGACATGGATATGTTCTTCGGCTCAACGTCCATGGATATTCCTGTATTTGAGGGTAACCACCACAAGATGACGTCAACTGTTTCCGGGATGTTTCTCCAGTCATCCTATGGTTATGGGAAAATAGCCGTTGCCATTATGGATAGATTCGGAATAGGAGGCAGCTGCTTTTCCTTTGCCACGGCATGCACATCAAGCGCCAATGCCTTGCTTTATGCCGCCTCTATGATAGAGGCGCGGCACACCGAGAGGGCTCTCGTAGTTGGCTACGACCTCTTCAACAACCTTGGGTTTTATGGGTTCGAAGCCCTGAAATCCATTGCCGCTAAGGAGTACAGGCCCTTTGACAAAAACCGGGATGGCCTGATACTGGGTGAGGCCTGCGGGGCGATAGTGCTGGAGGGTAGCCGCAGGAAGTCCGGCGACTTT
>DASPQI010000183.1:0-3548 GCA_035625045.1 Syntrophales bacterium
TCTCCTAACCGACTGGCGGGACGCCCGTTTTACGGGTGTTTTTTTATTTTTAATTCTACCCTTTGACCTCACTGCATTTTCAATGACGTCAAGGATTGCCTTGGGGTGGATGATGGAACCGCCTAAGTTGGACACCAATTGCACGGGACAAGCCCCCCCGGCACAACGCTGTAATTCAAGAACCATCTGCCCCGCATTAATCTCAGGCATAATGAGGGCACGCACACGAGCGGCCACATCCCGGATCAGCTCTTCGGGAAACGGCCAGACTGTTTCGAGTTTGATGAGCCCTGCGCGCAAGCCGTTGGCCCGCGCCTCCCGGACGGCCTGCTTGGCCGACCGTGCGCTGATTCCGTAAGCCACCACTACGACCTCAGCATCATCCAGGTAAATGTTTTCTGTTCGGATAATGTCGTCCGCGTTGCTTACGATTTTCTGGATCAAGCGGTTGACCATCTGCGCCTGTGTCTCTTCGTCCATCCCTGGATAGCCGCGTTCATCATGCGTCAGGCCCGTGACATGGATCCGGTAACCATCCCCGCAGTTTGCCATAGGGGCAACCCCGTCCCGATCCGGGTGATAGGGCAGGTAATCGTCTGGGGAAACCCTGGGCTTGCGTCGCTCAACAAGCTTGATCCCCTTCTCCGGTGGTATTATTACCCGCTCAGTCATATGTCCGACTACCTCATCGGCCATGATAATTACGGGTATTCGGTACTTCTCGCTCAGATTAAAGGCACGGATAGTAAGGTCAAACATCTCCTGAGGACTCGACGGAGCAAGCGCAATGATCTCATAATGGCCATGCGAACCCCAGCGTGCCTGCATCATATCTCCCTGGCCGACCAAAGTCGGGAGTCCCGTGCTTGGCCCGGCCCTTTGTACGTTACAGATAACACAGGGCGTCTCTGTACAGATGCCCAGCCCGATATTCTCCATCATCAGAGAAAAGCCCGGACCTGATGTGCTGTTCATGGACTTCACGCCGCCCCAGCTTGCTCCAAGGATAGCCGCCATGGATCCAAGCTCATCTTCCATCTGTATATATATACCGCCGAGCTCCGGAAGCCTGCGTGACATGCGTTCGGCAACTTCCGTCGCCGGGGTGATCGGGTATCCAGCAAAAAATCGGCAACCGGCGGCCAGAGCGCCCTCGCAGCAGGCATAGTCGCCATTCATAAAATATGTCCCGGTTAATACGGCTTTATTGACCAAGTATACCTCCCTAAACCGTTAATTAATATCTCAGAAATTCTATGACTCATTCTTAAAGTTCCGTTACCTCTACGGAGTATATTGCAAATTCGGGACACAGCGCTTCGCAGAAATGACAGTTGACGCATTTTGTTTCATCGGTGACCGCGGGCGTATGATAACCTTTTATGTTGAATGCCGGTGATATGCAAAGAACATCCCGTGGACAGTATTCAACACAGAAGCCGCAACCCTTGCATCTGTCCTCAATAATAATTACCTTACCCCGGCTCGCCTTTATATTCTCCAGATCCAGGGGTTTTCTCCAGTATTTCATACGGAATTCCTCTTTTTCAGTTCATGACTTCAAGTAATGTATAAAAGAACGTATAATATGGGAAATAAGGGTGTATGTCAATAGTGTTCTGTTGCCCTCAAAAGTTACGAGGTGTGTCAGAGAATAGGATATGCTTTTACTTGACAGGAGATGTAATTTACGTCATTTCTCATATGACTACGACAAATAATTACCCTTGGAAAGGAGGGTTATCATGGATAGATATGACATTTATATTGGTGGTTCTTTTCAAAAAACCGATAAAATTTTAAAAGTTACTAACCCATGTAGCAGTGAGGTCTTCGCGGAAACTTATTTGGGTGGCGAAGCTGAACTCGAAACTTCCATTTTAAAAGCACAGTCAGTGGAAAATGCCTTGAAAGTGATGGGTTCTTATCAGCGATTTGAGATTCTCAGGCACATTGCGAATGCTATAAGTCAAAAAAAGGATTATTTGTCAAAGGTGCTGGCAAAGGAGGCGGGGAAACCTTTGATGTATGCGGGGGGCGAAATTGACCGCTCAAGCCAGACCTTTCTTGTAGCAGCAGAAGAGGCAAAAAGACTCCCCAGGGAATATATCGGCCTCGACTGGACACCCGCCGGCAAAGACAAGGAAGGCATCGTAAAATATTTCCCCATTGGTCTCGTGGCAGGCATCTCGCCGTTTAATTTTCCCATGAATCTCGCCGCGCATAAGATCGCCCCGGCAATAGCGGCGGGGTGTCCCATCATTTTAAAGCCGGCATCCGCGACGCCGCTGTCGACACTGGAACTGGCAAAAATCATCGATGAGACATCATTGCCAAAGGGGGCGCTGTCCATTATCCCCATGGACAGGACGATAGGAATGAAGCTTGTAACGGATGAGAGATTTAAGCTCCTCACGTTCACCGGCTCACCGGATGTGGGATGGGAGATGAAGAAGGAAGCCGGCAAGAAAAAGGTGATTCTCGAACTCGGCGGGAACGCCGGCGTCATTGTAACCGGAAGCGCCGACATTGACTTTGCCGTAAAGAGGTGCATCTTCGGCGGCTTTGCCTATTCGGGACAGATCTGCATTCACGCCCAGAGGATCTTTGTAGAAAGAAAAATTTTCGACGAATTTTTGGAGAAATTCATAATATCTGCATGCAGTTTAAAATGCGGCGACGCCCTTCATCCCGAAACGCAGTTTTGCGTTATGATTGATGAATCCAATGCGAAGCGTGTCGAAGACTGGGTGAGAGAAGCAGTAGAAAACGGGGCCAAGCTGCTCTGCGGAGGGAAAAGACAGGGTGCATTCTTTGAACCCACTGTTCTGACGAATACAAAAAAAACTATGAAAGTCAATTACCTTGAAGTTTTCGGACCGGTTGTCACTATAGAAGCATACAAAACCTTCCAAGACGCAGTCCATATGGTGAACGATACGAATTTTGGATTGCAGGCAGGGGTTTTTACACGCAACATGAACGAAATAAACTATGCATTTGAAAACCTGGAAGTCGGGGGCGTTATCATTAACGATGTCCCCACATTCCGTGTGGATCACATGCCGTATGGGGGGATAAAAGACTCTGGTCTGGGAAGGGAAGGCCTCAAATATGCCATCCTGGATATGATGGAGCCGAAAATACTGGTAACGGATACCCGTTAATGTTATAAGCCCATCGCTCCGGAAGCTGCATCAATTATAATTTAATGGAAACGACCGAAGGGGGTGTGTGTTAATCTCCATATTCATAATGAATTTGAGATTGCTTCGGTCGTTTCGCTTACTGTTTTCACTATGCTTCTTTATTTAGCCGACACCTTGTAGCGCTCTTCCATCATCTTCGCCAGATCGAGTCCCGTCAGGGTCTTCATCTGCTCGAAGAAGGAGTTCACCGATCCGGCAAGGTTCCCCACCAGATGAGGGAGACCTCCGCCACTGCCGCTACCACTGCCACCATCCACTACCGTTAATCTTTCTACATTCAGATTCGATGCGATTACCTTGGACACATGTCCCACCAGCTCCGGCAGAAGCTGGATCATG
>DASPQI010000184.1:0-2388 GCA_035625045.1 Syntrophales bacterium
ATCGGCGCCCTGTTTCTATCGTTATTCTTGACTATTGCGTTGCGTTACAGCATCTTGGGTTATGTTTTCAGCCCCTTCCTCTCATTACTTAACTACCATTTGACCGGCAAGTTGCCAGCAGCTCGCCTGCCGATGAATATCATAAGGAACCTGGCTCTATGGATTATGGCGGCGAATGTTTTCGTGTCAATTTTGGCGCTTCTTGGTCTTCGCCGATTCGGACTGAAATCTGGTCTAGTTGTCCTCTTCCTTGCTCTGGTTGTTCCCTTTCTAATATTTATTCCCTTTCAGGAAATAGATATCTCTCGGGTGATAGCCCCGACCATACCGGGAATTTCCCTTCTGGCCATGGGTTACTTGTACCATAACTTTGAGTCAGTAAAAAACAAGACGCTCTTCATGCTGTTGATCTTGGTCTTGGCGCAATTAACAGCTGGAGCCATCTATTATCCGGCTGAGTACCTTTATCATCGGTATGCCGGCATCAAAATGGCAATTCCACCTGATTACCCAATGGGATTTATTCCTCTGGACCATCTTCGCCTTCAGCGGTTCGTGCGCGCCCAAGATGATATTGCCAAAAAGGTTACTGCAGAAAGAAATGGAAATGTATTGATTGTGGATTTTTCAAGGGGTGTCATGTATTATGTTTATAATCTTATGGTATATCGTTCTGTACCGTCTGAAGAATTGGTATGGTGCAATAATATTCGGTTGAAGAAATTCGGGACAAAAGAAAATATATTCTTTATAATGCCTAGGGACATTAATCTTGAACAGAGGGCACCAATTTCTACCGTTCTGCAATGCCCCAAACTATCTGTGAATAAAATTCACTTAAGTTCATTCTCCGGTGAGTTGCCTTCTGATACGGAAAATTTATTTTTAGGAGACGAAAAAATCAAATCACTTCTTGAAAATGAGATATCTTTATTTCAACATATGCGAGAGATTATTAGATAATTTTGAGTGTGATGGCCTTTGGCTGATATCCCGCTGGCCTCATTGATGAATCCGGTTCAAAATTTGATGAAGGAGCATAATTATGAGTAAAGTTGTTAATCTGCCTAAACAGTTCGAAGACTTCATTTCAAATAATGGTACGGCGGACATCTTCCAAAAGGTGTATGATTTAGAGGTTGGGCTCAAGGATAGCTCCCCCCGGTATCTGGATGGTTTAGGACTTCAGGTTTTAACCCCCGCGGCCCCCTGGATTAGAATCAAGGAAAAAGACAACCATGCCCATGAGGTAATCATGTTGGCGTCGAATTCCTACCTGTCATTAACCACGCATCCGAGGGTAATTGCTGCTTGCAAAGCGGCATGTGATGAATACGGTTTTGGAATGGGTGCTTCTCCCCTGCTTGCCGGGACCAGTGTCCTTCACCGGCAATTGGAAAGAATAATAGCAGCATTTTATGAAACCGAGGGTGCCATGATTTTTCCCTGTGGCTACTCGGGCAATGTCGGCATTATCTCCGCGTTATGCGGTCCGGGCGACGTGGTCCTGACTGATTCCGCCAATCACGCCTCGATTTTTGATGGCTGTAAGTTATCAGGGGCTAAGGTCAAGGTGTTTCTTCACCGGAATTTAGCCCATCTGGAGAAAATTCTTAAGAATCTTCCCGAAGACCAGAAAGGTAGGCTTATTGTCACATGCGGGGTCTTCTCCATGAATGGTGACCTGGCTCGACTTGATCAAATTGTTGAGTTAGCAAAGCGTTACAATTCCCGAGTCATGATTGATGAGGCTCATGCCGTGGGGGTTGTCGGCCCAACCGGAAGAGGCACACCGGAGAAGTACAATTGCGCCGACGGGGTGGATATCATTTATGGCACACTGAGCAAAGCAGCGGGCGCAATCGGCGGCTATTGTGCGGGCAGCGCCTCCTTGATTCGCTATCTTCGTTATTATGCACGCCCCTATTTCTTCTCCACCAGTTTACCCGCCCCCATCGTGGCGGGCCTGATCGAAATATTTAAACTCCTGATGGAAGATGCCGCCGGCCGGGATAGATTATGGGAAAATATTCGATACATGCTGGCTGGCCTGAAAAGGCTTGGATTCGATACCGGCGATACGGATTCAGCTATTATACCGGTTATGATAAGGGATGAAGGCAAACTCGCAAATTTTCACAATGATCTTCGCTATAAAGGTGTTCTTACTAATCTCGTCACGTATCCAGCAGTTCGACGAAAAGAATGCAGGTTAAGAGTGAGCGTTATGAACTCGCTGACCCATGAAGAAATGGATAGGGCTCTTGACATATTTGCAGAGCTGGGGCGGAAATACGCTATTATTTTATAAAATATACCTTGGTTTAATGATTTCCAGGATTTTTAAGGTCGAACTTGACAGAAACCTGACTTATTTTATTAGTGCTT
>DASPQI010000185.1:0-6206 GCA_035625045.1 Syntrophales bacterium
CGGGATCAAGACATTGATCTCGCACAACTACTATTAAGGAAGACAATTTCTGGCAGATCTTCAATCGCAAGAACTACAATGCGGTCAAGGTCGTTACTGATCCCGACGACATCTTCCGCAACCTTTACGAGAAGACCTGCCGCGCAGCGATGGGGCGGGAGTGATTATGATTCCTCGTCATTCCCGCGCAGGCGGGAATCCAGGCCATGGGCGAGGAGAAATTATGGGACGGCGCCCATTTTTCTATCGATGGTATGCAAGTACGAACCATATACAACAGAAGGGTGGGGGTAAACCAGGTGGCGATCAAACAACTCACCTGCTGCCTGTCAATACTCGGACTTCCCGATCAAGACGATCGGCAATCTTGTCCTCTTCAGTATCTAGGTCGTAGTCCATTTGCAGTCCCAACCAAAACTGTGGAGACATCCTGAAATACCTGCCTAAGCGGAGAGCCGTATCAGCGGTAATCCTTCTCTTTTCAAGCACAATTTCATTAATGCGCCGGGGAGGAACTCCAATTTCCAGCGCCAGCCTATTTTGGCTGATACCCATAGGTCTTAAAAATTCCTCAGATAAAACTTCCCCCGGATGAAGAGGCTTTATTTTTTTTGGTTTCATATAATATATCTCCTAATGATAATCTACAATTTCAACATTATTAACATCTCCCTCATGCCATTGGAAACATATCCGCCATTGATCGTTAATGCGAATGCTATACTGGCCTTCTCGATCACCGTGCAATAGTTCAAGCCTGTTGGCAGGAGGTATACGCAAATCATTCAGGGTCACTGCTCGATTAAGCATTCGTAATTTTCGAAAGGCGACTCGCTGAATATCATGGGGCAACCTTTTCGAAAATAAGCGGTGAAATATCGCCTCCGTTTCTTTACACTTAAACGATTTTATCATAGGGATATTATCCTATAACGCCAGGCGTTAAATGTCAAGCGTTATATTTGAGGATCATATAAGGAAGATGAGTTCTGGCAGATCTTCAACCACAAGAACTACGATGCAGCCAAGGCTATTACAGATCCCGATAACATCTACCGCAACCTCTACGAGAAGACATGCCGTACGGCGATGGGGTGGGAGTGAATGCGATTTGTCTGTAGAAGGAGGAAGCACTTTAGGGCGTCTGAAAAAGAGGCCAATAGCGCAGGGCAAGGAAAATAGATCTGCCCCCTTTAATCTACATTGATACTATATTAGAATTTGATTAATTTTATACTGGTGAGTGTCACTTGGTTTGAGATCCGCGGTGCGTTCATTAAATGCCATGCCACATACTACTCCGCATATGTGCTCTCTGCCGACATACCGTCGACCGGGATTATTACTCGCATTCCTCTCAGGGCGGCTCCACTGGCCGTATAGAGCACTGCACCGTTTGCTACTGTTCCCGTGACTATCACAGTCTTCACACCTTTCTCCCGGAGAACCTTCTCCAGATCAGTCCCTAAAAACTTGTCCGGTCCTGAAGTCACTGCAGGTTCGCCTTCACTTGGCGCCAAGTCTTTGGCGATGTCAGCAATAGTAGCGCCGAAGGATAAGCTATAGATCACTTTTACGCCTTTGGAGCGAGCCTCTTTGAGGAGTTTGCTCACGATAGGAATGGACGCGATGCAGCGGGGCCGCCGCTCGACATTACAGCTTTGTTTGTTAAAATCGAGCATCAACAAAGCAGTCGTACTCGGATTAAGTGTGACAGGTTTCAGTTCCGGCACGGGAGGCGTTTTCACACTGTTCCATTCATCCACAATAGTCTGGGCAAAAAGAGAGTTATGAAATAAGAATGTTATGGATAGAAAACTCCAGATCAAAACAACTATTCTTGTCGTAATATGTTTTTGACTTGTGATCATGAATTCCTCCTTTCCACTTACAAGGGACAGATAATAAAAAGACGAAATAGTAAAGCTGATTACCCTAGGAATGAGGTTTGTCTCTGTCTTATATAATGTCATTGACCGGTTTGACCGGTAACGAAACCTTTTGAAGGCGGTCCTGTATCGGCAGGGGTTCCAGCGATCTGCGCGAGATAAGACGGTCCGAGCCTTTTGATATGGTCGCTGACGTTGTCAAAATAGTTGAAGTGTATCTGCTCCTCGCCAACGATAGTCTCGAAAAGTTTAATGCTGGTGCTGTCGCCGTTTTCCCTGCATACCAGCAAAAACTGGTTATAGACATCCATGGTATCATCTTCCAGACCGGCATCGAAGGGAAAGATGGCTTCGATTTTCTGGCCTTTCTCCACCTTGCCGGCCAGGTCGGCAGTCGGCTCTCCGCCGAGTTCCTTGATCCTTTCGGCAAACATCTCCGCATGACGCATCTCGTCAATAGCGATGAGTTTTACCTTCGCGGCCAGGTCGCCGTAGTCCATATCATCTAGGTTGTAATGCTGATTCATATACTGATGGATAGCCTGCAGCTCCATTGATCGCGCCTTGTTCAGAACCTCCAGCACTTTTTTCTTCCGCTGATCTCTTGAACTCTGAACCATATGGTGTACCTCCTTCGACGTTTGATTTAAGGCGTTGCGAAGTATAGTAAACGGTCTTATTTCATGTCAACAGAATTTCATTATCTTATAAGCGGCTTTTTTGTCCGCCGCTCTGCTTTGAAATTTACGCTCCGCAAATCAATCGGCAGGTGAGCATTCTTCATAAGCGGGCTTCTCTGATTTGCTGGAGTCCTTTCTACGAATAACATATATCAGCCACAGGAACCCAATCCATATGGGAGCGATGATCAGTGACGGGCGCATATCCGGAATAAAAGCCATAAGGCCAATTGTTATGATAAGAAAGGCGGCAGTAAAATAAATACTGTATGGATAGAATGGCGTGGGGAAAAAAGGCGCCTGACCCTCGCTAGACATAGTGCGCCGAAAAAATATCAGGGTGAAAAGAATGATGCCCCAGCTTATTAATATGGCAACAGAGGCAATCGACATCATGATGAAGAACACTTTCTCGGGAATCAGGAAATTCAGGGCAACGATGATCATGGTTACGAGGGACGAAAAGATGAGTCCGTTTCTGGGAATCCCTGAAGCGCTCAAGCGTGCGAACAGGGCGGGGGCGTCTCCCTGGCAGGCCAGGTTGTACAACATCCGGCCGTTACTGTACAGCATACTATTGTAAACAGACAGGGCCGCCGTTATGACGACAAGGTTTATTAGCGATGCCGCGTCCGGGATACCCGATTTGGCAAAGATCTGGACGAAGGGACTCGCCTCCAGGCCGATTGCCTGCCAGGGGAAAAATATAAGCATCACGGCAAAAGAGCCGACGTAAAACAGGAGAATGCGCCAGACCAACTGGCGGATGGCGAGGGGGATCACCTGTTTCGGATGCTCCACTTCCCCGGCGGCCATGCCAAGAAGCTCCACGCCGCCGAAAGAAAAGATCACCAGCGCAAAGGAAAGAAATAGACCCTTAATACCGTAAGGAAATAAATCACCCATGGTCTTGAGGTCTGCCAGTCCCGCGGGCGGACGGTCCTGAAGATATCCGGAAACGATGAGAAACGTTCCTAAAAGGATCATGAGGACGATGGCTGTAACCTTGATGAGAGAAGCCCAGAACTCAAACTCTCCGAATACCCGCACGCGCAGGAGGTTTACGCAGGTAATCACTGTCCAGCAAACCAGCGCACTTGCCCATGAAGGGACACCGGGCCACCAGAAACAGATATAAATGCCGATCACGGCAAGCTCCGCCATGCTGACGGCGATGAAGCAGAACCAGTAATTCCATCCGGCGAAGAAACCGGCGAAGTCGCCCCAGTATCGATAGGCATAATAGCTGAACGAACCGGCGACCGGTTCATGGACACACATCTCCCCGAGGGCACGCATTATAAAGTAAATGGCGATCCCGACGATGGCATAGGAAACAACGATGGCCGGGCCAGCAACCTGTAGTACATGTGCAGATCCATAGAATAAGCCCGTGCCCACAGCCCCGCCAATGGCGATCATCTGAAGGTGGCGGTTTTTCAGGGAGCGATGGAAATGTCTCATAGGCAGACAAGAGCACTCACTGTGATAGAACACGCTTTAGCGTGGTGGCGTCGATACCCATTTCGACTGCCGTCTTGTTGAGTTTCTGGTTTTGATTATACAGCCAGAATAATGCAACGATCGCAACTAAACTTTCCCCGACAAATTGTCCGGTAATAAATACAAAAATGATATTGAACAATATCAGCGCAGATAGAGAAACCAATATGTACACTGGATGTTTGATCGTAACGAAGCGGGTGTATTGGCTGATAAGCAGAAATCCTATAAGCAGGACGATGGGTGTATCGTATAATATACGGCCCGTCGTACCATACACCTTGACGTTCAATATAATGTATATCATAAGGACCATATAAACGATGCCTCTGGTTCTGATCACTGCCTGCTTCCAGTCGTCGAACTTCTTAGCATCAACTCCGGGGAAATCGTATACAAATAAATTCTTAATTGCTTTCATAGCAGACCTTTTTCCATTTCTCTTAAGGAATAAACAATTTCATTTATGAAACAGAGCAGTTCATCCCGCAAATGATTTCGGATAATCTGCATCTTTATCGGAAATTTATCAAGTGCATAATTTAATCAAGACAGATATCTATCGTTTCTGTCTGATAATTTATATGATTTTAAAAACCGCTTGACAACTCAGCTTCAATCTTCGAAAATAAACACTGTAAAGAATCTCCGTTACTTTGTTAACCTCACAAACCAACCATCTGAATAACTCTAACTATTACCAAGGTTTCTCTTTCTCTGAAGTGTGAACGCATTATGTCACCGTCCTTTTCTCAGATGTGTCCGGCTACGCGGCCATGAGAAAGGCGGCTGCTAAATTTAGCTGATAGTAGTCGAACATAAAATCAGGGGCATTGCATTCAATGTTTACGGAGAAATCATGTGTGGGCTGCGGCTATTGCTGCATAACAGCCACATGCTCAATCGGATTATTCCTTTATGGGCAAAATGTAAGATGTCCCGCACTTAAATGGAATGGAAAAAGATATCTCTGTGAATTGGTTGATCTCTACAAAAGCGCTTTAGCTATTGGTGAGGGATGTTGTGCCCCTCTCAATACGTGGAGAGAGAGGGTTAGAGATAGGCAAGAGATATTTTATCAATATTATGACTTACAGAAAGTCACTTTCGTTCAAGACCGCTTTCCTTAGTTCCCGTTTCTGGTGTCCAACTCATATGCTGGTAAATCTTCGGGCCGATTTGCTCTACCCATGTAATTTTTTTCACACACGGCATCTGTGTAAGCTGTGAAAAGCTCGCTGTCAGCTCGTCAGGATTGCATCTCTTGGCGTAATAGTAAACCGTATAATCTCCAATTACTTTCTTATCTTCCTGGAAATAATACCAGACAGACCAAAATATCAAAATACCGATAATTGTCATTAAAAATGCTTTCATATTTCTACGAAAATAAATTTACTCACCCCCTTTTCTAAAGGGGGGTAGGGGGATTTTTTTTATTCCCTATGCAAAATCCCTCTAAATCTCCCTTTATAAAAGGGAGACTTAATGGGTGTCCACGATGAGACATGAGGATTAATATATTTTCCCGAATGTATATTCCTGGTCTTTTATAGAATCGGCCTTTCGGATATGATAACTTTCAGCGGGGATATTGCATATTTTTTAAAATTCGTCAATTATCAACTTCATCAGAAGCTGCTCGGGCTGCGGCTTCGATGGCAATTGCCGCAACACCGGCTCCGTAGTCAAGGTCAATGTTTGCCATCGTATCTTGACTGTCATGATATCCATGACGAGTTATGTCGTAATTTTCCATGAAAAGAACCACCGGTATGCCCGCATCCGAAAAGATCTGCGCATCGGTATTATAAAGTGTACTCTTAGGATCACGGGGCAGTCGAATCTGACCATCAAGCTCCGGGTGGCTCGCGATTTTGGGAATAGTTTTCTTATCAGGGCTTCGCTTCCCGCGGCCACAGCCGCGACGGGACGATCTCCTGTTCCAGATATGAGTGGAAGCATTCCATATTTCGTTGGCGATATGGGCCTGATAGGCCAACCGCAATGATCCTGCCCCCATGCCCGGAGATATTTGAAATTTGTCAAGATCACTTTCATTGTTGTGCGCAATCATATCCAGAATAAATGCCCCCTGGATTTTAACATCCGACAGGTCTTTTTCTTGATCTCC
>DASPQI010000186.1:0-4623 GCA_035625045.1 Syntrophales bacterium
ACCCTGCGGTAGCTTCACCTCCTGACTAACCTTCCTCATGGCTTCTCGAACTGTGCTTCCAAGGTCTCGGCCGCGGACGCTGTATTTTATGGCTATGTATCGCGAGTTGGCCTCACGATAGATCATCGACGCTCCATCATCTATTTTCACATCACAAACTTGTCTGAGAGATACCCTTTCGCCAGAAGGCGCCAGTATTCTAATGTTCCCAATGTCTTCAACAGTCTTACGGAACGGTTCCTGGTATCGTACTACGAGATCAAAGCGCTCCTCACCCCCCAATATTTGAGTTACCGGACTTCCACCTATTGCTGTCTGTACCGCGTCCTGAACATCCGCTACATTGATGCCGAAGCGATCCACCTTTGCACGATTGACAATAAGGTTAAGGTTCGGCTGCCCGAGCACCCGGAAAACCCCAAGGTCTTCTATGCCGGGTACTGTTCGCATAACGTCGACTATCTCGCCTGCCTTCTGCTCCAGATCCTTCAGGTCGGCACCGAAAAGCTTGACCGCCGACTGGCCTTTCACTCCGCTGAGGGCCTCCTCCATGTTGTCTTCAATGGGCTGGGAAAATCCCCAGATAACGCCCGGGATCTTTTCAACTTCTTTGTTCAGAGCCCCGATCAGATCGTCTTTATTTCCGTGGAACTGTTCCCGCCATTCGTCGCGGGGCTTGAGGTCGATGAAATATTCAGTGTTAAAAAAACCAGTGGAATCTGTGCCGTCGTCCGGTCTGCCAATTTGACAAACAACCTGCGTCACTTCAGGGAAGTTCGCAAAGGCAAGCCGTGCCTGAGTCATAATACGTGTGCCTTCCGATGGCCCGATGCTTGAATCGAGAGTGCCCCTGGCCCATACAGCGCCCTCATCCAGGTGAGGTAAAAATTCTGACCCGATCACTCCGCTGAAAGCCAGGTAGACGGACAAACCGAGTGAAGCGATGCCTAATCCTATTACAAGCTTACGCCGATAAATTGCCCAATTCAGCCCCTTGGGGTAATTAACCAAAAGCCAGGCCAATACGGGGTTTCTCCACTCACTCGTTCTCTTGCGAAAGATGTAGCCTGCCAGCACCGGGGCCAGGAGCAGAGAGAAGATCAGTGCTCCCAGTAAAGCGAAACAAATAGTCCACGCCATGGGCCGGAACAAATGGCCTTCCACACGCTGCAAAGTGAAGATCGGAAGGTAGGCTGTGATGATGATCGCCCTTGCGTAAAAGACTGGCCTCTGCACTTCATGCGCCGCCAGATATATGGTTTCATCGATAGTGCCCGTCGAGTTCTCCGATTCCTTTAGTCGGCGCAGAATATTCTCAACCATGACGACTGATCCATCCACGATCATCCCGAAATCGAGTGCTCCCAAAGATAACAGGTTGGCCGGGATGTGGCTAAGGTCGAGCAGGATGGAAGCGAAAAACAATGAAAACGGAATGGTTATGGCCACGATAATCGCCGAGCGGACATTCCCTAAAAAAAGAAAAAGAACTATAACAACCAAAATAAATCCCTTGGCAAGGTTGTTTAGAACCGTGTGTGTAGTGTAGCGGACAAGATCCTCCCGGTCAATGTGAGGGACTATCTTCACGCCAGGCGGCAGAACGTTTTCATTCAGATATTTGACCTTGGCGTGGAGGGCAGCCAGTGTGGATTCTGTTTCGGCTCCGGTACGCATTTGAACGATGCCTTCGACGACATCATCGTAGTCAATTACCTGTCCGTCCTCGTGACGAATTGACTTGCCTATACGGCCAAGACGTATCTTTGGGCCCTGGGAGACTACTGCTATATCCCTGACCCTCACCGGTATTCCATTCTGTGCTTTCAGGATGGTAGCGCCAATATCATCTGTATCACGCATCAATCCGACCACCCTGACGTTATATGTCTGCTGCCCTCTTTCGATGAAACTTCCGCCCGCATTGACATTATTTGCAGCAAGGGCTTGCTCCACCTGACCTATGGACAAGCCGTAAGAAACCAGCTTGTTAGGGTCGACCTGGACCTGGTATTCGCGGGTCTCGCCACCGAAGCTCGAAACCAATGCAATGTTTGGGACCGACATGAGGTATTTGAATACTGTCCAGTCCTGTAGCCGCTTTAGTTCCATTATATCGTATTGAGGATTATTACTCTCCAGGCTGTACCAGTATATCTGTCCTACAGGGCTGAAATCAGCGCCGATTTGGGGGCTCAAACCCGCCGGCAGGTTGACCATTGTAAGCTTCTCGAGTACCTGCTGACGGTTTTGGATGATGTTCGAGTCGTCATCAAAAATGGCAGTAATGACAGACAAACCAGCGAGTGAAACGGAACGAAGGTGTACGAGGTGTCTCATTCCGTTAAGTTGGGTTTCGATAGGTATCGTAACCTGTTGTTCGACTTCCTCCGCTGCCCGTCCCGGCCATTGAGTGATCACCTGGGCATATTTATCTGCCACATCTGGGTACGCTTCTATAGGCAGACGATGGAATGAGATTATGCCCCATATGAGAAGCAGAACACCTATACTGAGGATAAAAAACTTGTACCTGTGCGCAAGTTCAATGAGGTAATCGATCATGACTTATTTCCCTTCGGCGGCACTGGAGAACTGCAAGGCATAAGCTACTACCTTATCATGAATTTTTATGCCAGAAATGATCTGCTGGAGGGTGTCGCTGACCATGGGGCCGGTCTGAACCTCTATTTTCTGGAATCGACCGCCGTGATTACCATCCATGGGCTGGAAGACCCAGTTCTTGTCATGCAGGCGCACGATAGCGGTAGCTGGCAGAACTGGCCGTTCCACACTTCTTTGAGAACGGATCACTGCGGTCACAAACATACCTGAACGCATAAGCAGATTTGGATTGTCCAACTCGATCCGGACCTTTGCCGATCGGGTAGCTGGTTCGAGTACCCGACCGATGTTGCTTACGCGGCCCTGGAATGTCCGGTCAGGATAAGAGTTGAGATGTATCTTAGCGGTATCGCCTATACGGACTCTGGAGATAGTATCTTCATAAAGATCACATAACACCCATACACGCGATAGGTCTGCAATGGTAAAAAGGTTTGGAGTAGCATCAATAGAGCGAACCCCGCCGCCTGTAGTAACATTCTGTTCTACAATCGTTCCAGAAATCGGGGCGCGAATATCAATAACAGAAGTGATTCTATCGGGATCGCCACCGAGCACACGGATATGGTCGGCCGCCGTCTTAAGATCAACCCCGGCTTTGTCTGCTCCATTTTGGGCTGCTTCCAGGTCTTTTGTTGATGCCGCACCGTCAGCAACGAGTTTGCGTAAGCGCTCCAATTGTTTGTGTGACAACATCTCATCGGCTTTGGCCTTCTGAAGATCGGAGAACGCTGCAGCGAGTTCAGGGCTGTGTATCTGCAGTAGTACTTGGCCTTTTTTAACATCGTCTCCCAGCCGGACCTTAATATCTACTACGCGGCCGCCGCCCAGAGATAATACAGCCACGGAGCGGTTTATGTCAGGAGTGACCACGCCGCAAACATTTATTTCATCAGCAACTTTCCTGCCTTCCGCCTCCACCAGTGGAAAGCGCTCCGGATGATCTATTTCGATCACACTGGGGTCGGGGGATTTCACAATTTCTGTATGTGAATCACCAGCATCTGCAGCCTCACGCCTGCAGCCGACTGCCGAAAAAATGAGCAGCAAAAATACGCTTGCTGCAACGAGATGCTGGAAAACTTTATTATGTATAAAAAACGAAACTCTCATCATACTGACCTCTTTTTTTATGTTGCCATTGAGGATCGGAGCGATGAAGGCAATATTTGAAATATACTGAGATTGCTTCGCTTCGCTCAACGACATGTGTCGACGATTTTCATTGCATCGATACACTTCGCCCTTTTATTTTTTCGCAGAAGAAAAAATGGATAGCTTCTTCCTCTCGCGAAATCATGTTATTCTAATAAAGTACTCCCTTTAGGAGGTAATGTTGCAGCCCTCCAGTACAGAAACTAGTCTTCTTCTCTAATATATCCTTATAAACATCAGCATATTTTGCCACAATCTTTTCCCAAGGATGATGAGTTGCTGTGGTAAATGATTCTTTCGACATTTTCATCCTGTCCTCTTTGTTACATAGCGCTTTTATTGCATCGGCTATCGCATCTGCATGTCTAGCATTTTCAATAACAAAGCCATTGATCCCTCGTTTGACGATGTCTTTTGCCCCCCTACATTTTGACTTATTATAACTGGCAGTGAAGCAGCCATGGCTTCTAACACAGTCAAACCGAATGTGTCAAATCTCGAAGGCATTGAAAAAATGTCGGAAGCTAGATAGAGTCTTGCCACCTTGTCATGCGGCATGGTACCTGTATAAATAACATCATCTCTGATGTTTATTTTTGCTGCCAGCGAAATATATTTTTTGCAGTTACTCTTTCCAAAGACCAGCAATTTGAATTTTTCATGCGGATGCCTTTCTTTGAATTTGGCCAAGCCCTCCATTAGATAGTCTAATCCCTTAGCAGGCTGCTGAAAAAGTCATAAAAAATGAAAAATCTTCACCATTGGGACAAAAATTTTGAGCAGAATATGCCGGATTCGTGCTTTTCACGGCAAAAGTACCATCGCCATGGGCCTCATCTATCC
>DASPQI010000187.1:0-4485 GCA_035625045.1 Syntrophales bacterium
AACAAAGACAGACTAATCGAAGCCCTGAATAATGAAGTTGAAAAGATCCCCGGTATTGAGTGGGGTTTTTCGCAACCCATTGAAGACAACATGGAGGAGGCCCTCAGCGGTGTGAAAGGCCAGTCGGCGGTCAAGCTCTTCGGCGGCGACCTGAAAGATCTGGAACAGAAGGCAGGTGAAATAGTCGACGTTATGCGGACAGTTCCCGGTATCGAAGACCTTGGGGTTTTCCGGGTACTCGGACAGCCAAACCTTAACCTTATTGTCAATCGTGCAAAGGCGGATCGCTTCGGCATCAACGTAGCGGATGTCCAGGATGCAGTCCAGACGGCAGTGGGTGGAAATCCCGTAACTCAGATATTGAAAGGCGAGGAGCGCTTTGATCTTGTAGTACGATACCAGGAGCCGTTCCGCAAGACTGTTGAAGACATCGGGAACATCAGAATACTAGCGCCTTCAGGTGAAAGGGTATCTCTTGGGCAACTTTGTGACGTGAAGATCGATGATGGAGCATCGATGATCTACCGGGAGGCCAACTCGCGGTACATTGCAATAAAATACAGCGTCCGTGGCCGAGACCTCGGAAGCACGGTTCAAGATGCCATGAGAAGGGTCAATCAGGAGGTAAAGCTGCCACAGGGTTATCATCTTGACTGGGCTGGAGAGTATGAAAGCCAGAAGCGGGCAAATGCGCGCCTTTCATTGATCATTCCCATCACTCTTCTCCTGATCCTGCTGCTTTTGTATACGATGTTCAAATCTTTCAAGTGGTCTTTTCTCGTGCTCGGCAATGTGGCTGCGGGAAGCATAGGGGGTTTTCTGGCGCTGCTTGCTACAGGGACTAATTTTAGTGTCTCATCCGGTATTGGGTTACTTGCACTGGCGGGAGTGGCTGTACAGATTGGCGTTATTATGGTGCAATATATCAATCAACTCCGTTCGAGGGGCATGGCTATATGGGATGCAGCGATCAGGGGCGCCACTATTCGTCTCCGCCCAATTATGATGACAATGCTGGTTGCCACACTGGGCCTGCTTCCAGCGGCGTTGTCTCATGACATCGGGTCTGACTCCCAGCGTCCCTTCGCTATTGTAATTGTGGGCGGACTGATCACTAATCTGCTGATAAGCGTTTTCCTGCTGCCTACACTATATGTATGGGTTGCGAGAGCAAACGATGTATTACCGACACCAAATGAAAAGAAAAAATAAATATGCAAACACAGAGATGGGTAAAGAGGAAAATAACACGTTTGTTGTTAATTCTTATCTTAGCGCTCATTGCCGGATGTGCCGTCGGCCCGGACTTTCAACGCCCGTCCGCGCCTGCCGTTGATGGTTATACCCAGCAAGCCCTTCCTGCCCAGACAGCATCGGTAGATGTCAAAGGTGGCGAGGCGCAGCGTTTCGTGCGTGACATGGACATACCCGGCCAATGGTGGACACTGTTCCATTCGAAGCCGCTCAATGATCTCATAGAGCAGGCCCTTAAAGCCAACCCAGACCTGGAAGCGGCGCAAGCCGCCCTGCGTGTCGCCCGTGAAAACTTCTATGCACAGCAGGGCGTATTCTTTCCAAGCATCGATGCCAGCTTCACTCCAACGCGCCAAAAGATCTCCGATGTGTTAGCCAGTCCGCTGGCTGACAATAGTAACATTTTCAGCCTTCATACTGCACAGGTTGCAGTTGCATATGCGCCAGATGTATTTGGCGGCACCCGTCGGCAGGTCGAAGCGCTTAAAGCCCAGGCCGAATCACAGCGCTTCCAACTCGAAGCCGCTTACCTTACCCTGACTTCCAACATAGTCACTGCTGCGGTACAGGAGGCTGCCTTGCGTGGACAGATCGCGGCTACCAAACGGATAATAGATATTCAGAATCAATCTCTAAAACTGCTTAAGCGTCAATACGAACTGGGCCAGGTTGCAACCTTGGATGTAACGGCGCAGGAAGCCGCACTGGCCCAAGCACAAAGCACATTACCGCCGTTGGAAAAGCAACTGGCCCAGCAACGCAACCTGCTGGCACGGCTTGCAGGCCGTTTCCCGAGCGAGAAACTTGCCGAGAAGTTTGAACTTTCGGAGCTGCAATTGCCGCAGGAACTCCCGGTGAGTCTTCCTTCAAAGCTTGTAGAGCAAAGGCCGGATGTACGGTCTGCTGAAGAGCAACTGCATGCGGCAAGTGCAGAGATTGGTGTCGCCATAGCCAACCGGCTGCCGAATATTACCCTGAGCGCCAATTTGGGCAGCACCGCTCTCGAAATCGACAAGTTGTTATCCTCGGGCACCGGTTTTTGGACTCTAGCGGCCAATATCACACAGCCTATCTTCCAGGGAGGCACATTGTTGCACAGGCAGCGTGCCGCCGAAGCCACCTACGACCAAGCGGCAGCACAGTATCGCAGCACAGTTCTCACCGCATTCCAGAATGTGGCTGATACGCTGCATGCTATACAATCAGATGCCGATGCTCTTAAAGCTGCTGTTGCTGCAGAGCATGCCGCTGCCAGGAGCCTTTCCATCGCGCGGCGTCAGCTCGAATTGGGCGATATCAGTTATCTGGGCCTGCTCTCCGCCGAACAGACTTATCAGCAGGCAGTGATTAATCTATTACAGGCAAAGGCCAACCGTTTTGCCGACACCGCAGCATTATTTATGGCACTCGGCGGTGGCTGGTGGAACGTTCCCGATAGGACCTCTCCGGCGCAGACAGTGCTGCCGGCGGATAAGCCCAAGTGAAGCAGGTAGAATAAAAGGATATGTTATCAAAGATAAAGGATCAGTCCTCATGGATGATCAGTACGAAAAACCTTATCTTGTTATCGTAGACGATGATGTCAATTTCAGCAAATCCCTTCGGCTTGCCCTTGAGGACACATACGAAATTTCCCTGATCCATTCAATCGAGGCAGCGAAGAGGTCGTTCCGGAAAAAGTTGCCCGAATTATCATTAATCGACTTGAATCTTCCGGACGGTAATGGTGTAGATCTTTTCCGCGAACTGAAACGATACAATGATACACCGGTCATTTTCTTGATGACGGCTTGCGCCACAGCAGAAATGCCGTCAAGGCACTGAAGGAAGCTGGGGGCGATTTCTTATCTAAGCTATTTGATATCGACCGACTAAAAAAAGTGCTCACGACCCGGCTCGAGAAAATCAGAGAAAGGAAAGAACCGGCGTGAATCAAATCAGGGTCATCTATGCGAATGACAACCTCAAAAACTCCGGTAAAAAACAGACTAAATGAAAAGAGGATTTTTTATGACGGCTCCTTTGACTCTCTTCGACTTGATCAAAGAAAGTTCGTTCTATTTACTCTTAGGCTCAAACTTTTTCAAGAAAATTTGTTGACATGGTAAGATTGTATCCAGAATGGGGGAAGATTAGAAATGAAAGACGTATTCACGGCATTCTTGATTTTTTCCTTGGTCATCTCTTTAGGGGGATGCGCAGGCTCCATGATAGAAATAAACGCAAAATCCCAAAGTACGAAATCAAATGTATTTGTCGAAAACCCAGACAGTGAAACGCCTCTCGCCGGGTATGCGGATCTTGTTATTAAGATATTTCTTAAAACCCCACCGGCAGGATATTATCTCTGGGAGCCAAGAGATTCATTTTCCGGAAAGCTTTGATTCCCGTTTGTCTTTAATATTGATGGGCAAGCTGTCGTGTGGAAGATAGACGGACAAGAAGAAATTACCCCGATGTACGATGAAAAAGGTAAACGGACAGTTGAAGGCGGTAAAGGCGTAAGATATGTCGTCCTAAAAACAATAAGGCTGGCGCCCGGCTTTCACAGAGTATTCTTTGGGCTTCCGGAAGACAAATTCACGTGCGAGTTTGATATCTCATTAAAGGTTGGTAAATCAATTTTGGAATTTAAACCTGTATACAGACCGTGTGGCAGACCGAACGCAAGTTTTCTCAACGGGATTTGTGACTTTGAAATATTTTATAATGGCACCTCGTATAGCCTGACCTCCAATTGCTTTGTAATGTAAATATCTTTCATCATGGCACAGATGACACAGATCAATCTATGTGCAGTGGCCAATAAGGAAGTATCTCCCTGAAATAATGGGAAGGTTTTGTGCAGCGTGTGACGCGAGGCCATAACAGATTTTTCTACTTGCTGCAATCGGTATCATCTTGCGTGCTGCGCTGACATTCATGTAAATTGAGATAATATGTTTACTCCCGTAATTTGCAACTTCATATTGAAGGCTTTAGGCACGATTACAAATATTTTTCAATTTCAGCGACGCTAGAATTTGATCTTCCGAGTATGTGAATTCTGGGGTGAAAGATGCCGTGTAAGCGAGTCGGTTCTGCTTACCGCTTTCCCCTGAAAATTAATACACTACATGGTATACCTCTTTTTCTTTAAATACGTGGATGAGCCGATTAGAGTTGAAAAATTTCCCCTGCGTGCTCTATGGCAACATTGTTTTGTTCTTATAATTGGCTCAGGTCAGTTTC
>DASPQI010000188.1:0-6658 GCA_035625045.1 Syntrophales bacterium
AAACGTAATTCTGCTATTGTCGGGGATGTAATCAAACTCACCGCCATGATTGGCCATTAACTGGTCAATGGCTTTTTTACCCAGGGCCATTTCGAACAAGGTGCGGGAAAGATGCCGGTCCGTGTCCGGTTTGGGCCAGAAGCCGCTTATGACAAAGGTCAGGTTGTTCCCATCAGGTCCTACACGCAGGCTAATTTTCTTATCTTCGGGTACGTAGCGCATCAGATAAGACAGAATAGATTGGAGACATAAGAGAATTTGAAACGGATCCCCCCGCAGCATTAATTTCGGCGGAGAGACTTCGATGCTGATTTTCTCGTATTCTGAACGGGGAAGCTGATCCTCCAAATTTGCCAATATTTCAGAAACCTCTAAAGGAATTTTTTCAGGGGGGAGTTCAATGCTCCGGCCATAGAGGGCAAATTGATCAAAAGTCATTTCTACCCTGCGCAGTTGTTTCCTGATTTTTTCCACCAGGTCCGGCGCCAAACCTGTAATGGCATTGAGCCAGCAGGAAGCCAGGGATAGGGAAGTCCTCGCTGCCATCGCATCCAGGTGTTCATTTAAATAACTGATGTCCTTCTCATGGTCGTATATAGTTATATCTTTGGCCAAATAGAACTTGCCGTTTATTCCTTTGGGAAAACTGGAACCGGACAGAAGCACTTTTAGATGGTTTCCTGATTTATTCTTAAAAAGAAAATCCGGGATATCGATAGACTCTTGATTTTCTAAAAGGTCTGGGTACGAATCCGGATTGGCAAATAATTTTTGGAAAGGTTGATTAATTAATTCGCTTTCAGCATAACCAAGCTTTTCCGTTGTCGCTGGATTAACTTTTTTAATCGAATTGAAATTATCTGTCACGATTACCATGTCTGAAGTTGAATCCTGGATGTAACAAGCCATAGTATGTTGACTGAGACGCTCCAGGAAACTTTCTAACTCAGGCAGGATCTCCTCTGTCAGGACTTTTTCCTCTTCAGGTGAAAACGCATTCCTTCGGGAATCCTCAATGTTCAAAAGCCAGAAACCAAATCCTGACTTTATAGGAAGGCACAATTCTGATTTTGTTTTCTTTAAGTCGGCAACATAATGTTCTTTAGCAACGGGATCTGTGGCAACATCATAAATATTTTTGGGACGTTTATTGCGAGCCACATATGCTAAGATCCCCTTCCCAGACAAATCTTGGGTAAAATCATCCTCTAACTTCCAAGAAGGATCACTATATTGCTGATCAAGGAGGCGAATTTTTCCGGATTTCTCATCCACCTCAAATAAGGCAACACTTTGCCACTTGTAGTGTGAAAATAAATGTTTCAAAAGAGTTCGATAAATCGAAGGAATATCATGACAAACTAAGGTCAAATCTCTTATAAGATGCTGTTTAAACTCCAAGTTATCTCGATATTCATAATGGAGACTTAAAAGTACTGCATTATCTAGAGGTAGAGCTTCCAATAAGTCCTTATGATTTGTAGAATATTGATCATTCTTGGAATAAAAATTAATGATAGCCACCGTCTTTTCTTCAAGATTAACTGGATAACGTAATAAATAATTATATTGCTCATACGGTTTATATTGTTCAGAACCTATCAATTCAGGGACATATTTTTCTATTAACTCTCTAAAATTTATAAATTCAATATCCATATTGCTTTTAACCCATTCAATGACCTTTGGAGAAAGTTTATACCAGCGTGTTTGCCAATTCGGTTCAACGTCAGGTCCGGGAAAAAGCCGTCTGGCATATTGGAGGTCGGGACTGTAGATCGCGACTTCCAGATGGTCGAAGGGAATCACATTTTTTAAAACTTCGACGATTCCTTCGAATATATCTTCACTACTACGTTGGGTTTCAATAACATCATGTAAGGAATTGATAGCTTGCTGGCGTTCTAAACTCCTGATAATAGAGATAGATGCAATAACTTTTTTATGGTGCAGATCCATTTCAGGCACAGAGGACAGCATAACCGGAACTTGTCTCCCATCCGCGCGGGTAAGATCTACTCTATATTCATCACTTTCGCCTGCGAGTCTTTTGGCAATTTGCGCTCTCATCTCAGTTATATTCTTCTCATCAGGAAACAAATCTATTAACTTCATGCACGCTAATGATTTGTAACCAGCAATCTCAGAGGCTTTAGCATTGGCATACAGGATGGACGTCTGCTCATATGATTCAGGGGAAGTTGGCAGCTTCCATTTTATAATCCCGTCAGGAAATTTATTGTAAATCTCTTCTTCCCTCTTTTTCTGTTCAGTAAGGTCGGTCAGAAAGGCATAAGCCCATCGCTGTCCGCCTTCGAGGTGCAGGGGACCGATATCGACTCCAGCGAGGACAGATTTTTTCTCAAGAGTGGTTATTAGGAGTCGTAGCAGAGGTTTTCTTTCCACAAATGCCTGGCGGATAGAATCTCTGTCATCCGCACAGAAAAACTCAGTCAAATATTTGCCTTCCAGTTCCCCGGGGCCGATTAACTTCTTCATCTCTTGATTGGCATGAATGATTTTGCCGTCTTCATCCACTAGGCAAAATCCCCTTTGCCCAAACTCGACAATCTGTTCGTATGCTTCTTTCAGAACAGTAAATAATTTTTCCCTTGAAATATTCTCACTTATCGGCGAGGCCATGTGGATTCCCCTTTTATAAAGTGCTGCTGATGAGTATCATGACTGGCTCTATGACTTATGTAAACCCCCGATAAACAAGGATCCGCAACCCTTCATGGCTTAACGGATGCCATGGGATAAGCAAAGACGGTATATGCCAGCCAAGTAGGGTCTCCTGCTCCCTTAATTTCCCTCCTGGCAGTTCTGACGGCCTTGCCGATGGTAATTCCCTTGAGAAGTTCACGGTACAGGGCTTTGGCAAACGTACATGCAGATTGGTCGTAAACTGACCAAAGGGGTCCGATGAACGCCCCGGCGCCGGCGGCCAGAAAGCGAGAGGCCCAACCCCCAATGCCCGTAAGTGACATGCCACCCTGCCCGATCTGGCAGGCGTTCAGGAAGACCAGGGGCCGGCAACTGCCCAGGTTTTTCACGATACCATTGAGATTTTCAGGTTTCAGAAGTTCATCTTCCAACTGGATTACGGAGAGGTCTGGATTAGGATAATAAGATCCCCCGTGCCCGGTAAAATGCCACCCGTCGTAACGGCCTGACGCCAGGTTTCTTTGCAATTCGAGGAATCGGGCCCCGACCTGTTTGACGGATAGTTTCTCACTCCTTAAAGAGAGAAGATATTCCTTCTCTCGTTCGGCATAGGGTAACTTTGAGTTGTTGGGCACCACGATGGCAAGGTTTTGCAGGGTGAGATCCTTGGAAATTTTAAGTGGCTGATGGTCAAAAGAACGAATCCAACGGGTGAGCGAGAAGGCCTCGCACCAGAAATCGCCTTCTTCAATCCTACCATTCACCTCACCAGAAAGTCTGCAGAGTTCCCAAGGTATCCAGGGCTCATCAGATAGGATAAAAATCGAATTGATGCTTTTTCGCCAATTCCACAGGCGTTGACGAAGGTTAAGGGGGAAGAGCATCTCAAATAACAGATTACCTTTGTTTTTAAGTTTCACATCGGTAATAGCCCTTTTCTCTGCGGTTTCTACCGGAAATGATTCGATATCTTTGTAAAACTCTTCAAAATATTTGCCAGGGTCTTGTTCAAACGGGATAAATCCATAGTCCTCCATATAAAATTCGTATTTAGGCCCTTCGATTATAATGGAAAATCCTCGTTTACCTTCCTTCCACTGCTCCATAATTCTCAGAGATAGGTCAGGATGACTTGATGCCGGCTCAATTAGAGGATTATGGCTTACGATAATTTCCTCTTTACGCCCTGGGTCAGCCACCACTTGGGGGGTTAAACTCAAGCCGGCCAGATCATTGCCATCGAGAGAGGCCCAGACCTGTATCTCTCCGTTTCCTGTCGCAGTAGCTTTCAGCCTGAAGGTGAGCGTTTGTGTATCATCCTTCGTAACTACCAATTTGTTTCGGTTTGGTCCGATTATCTCAAAGCCTTTCTTGGTCTCGACCTTAATGTCAACTTCGGCTCCCTCAGGCAAAGGCTTCTCAATAGTAATTCCCTCCCCAGTGCCGGTAAGCAACACCGTCAGATCCCTTTCCTCGTTAAGGGATACGGTCCTGGGAAATTTTGCCAGCAATGAGCGTGGTGGCACCCCTTCTCCTGCCCGGTGGGCCGCTTCTGGGTCCCAATAGCCGACGACATGGTCTTGCAAAAAGACCACTCCTGGATCTGGGGCTTCGCTGACGCTATTGGTGCCAGGGATTACTTGGGCATCAGCTTCTTTCAAATCCAAATATTCACCAAGTAGGAACTTCGAGTTCTCGTCTTTTATTTGATCTTCAAATTTTTTCTTATCGTACAGGTAATATAATTTTCCATGTTCGAGAGAAGAGCGCTGTACAATAACCCAATTGGCAATCAGGTTTTGCACTAACTTCAGCGCCTTCTCCACTGGCCAGTCAGCATCTACCAGAACGAAGTCCGTTTTCGCACTTTGGTAAAGGTACATTTTCCCCTCCTGAAATTATGGATCCCGCGGTTTAAATCCTCCTGGCCAACCTGAGCAATTCCCGGCTTTCCAGCCGCAAACGCTGAGCCTTCTCAATGGCCGGGGAAGGAATCCCTCGAACGCCGGGAGCTTTCTCCAATTCCCCGGTTAACTCCTCTGCTCGTTCGGCAACCTGAATGGCCTGGGCGTTTACCTGTTCAGCCTGGACCGCCGTCCGGGCTGCCTGCTGCTGGGCCTGGGCCGCCCGGGCATCCGCGGGCAAACGGCCAAAATAATAACCGAGCACCGTGCCAAACGGGGCCAAAAGCAATAGGAGGATATCCTTAGCCTGGGATATCTTGGTGTTATCACCTGCCAACCCCATGGTATGATTGGCCATGATTAAGGTGAAAATGACCAGCACTACCGCCAGAAATGCCGTCACAATCTCCTTAAAAACTTGAAGTCCTGATTCCGTTTTGTTTTGTGCAACTTCCCGCGGAGGAGGGACCCGGGGTTGAGGTTGTACTGGAGGGGTTATTTCCGGCGGAGACTTTGCCGCTTCGGCGGGGGCCTCTTCATAGGGCGGTTTGGTGATGGGGTGCACCGGGGCCAGTTCCTCAGGAGGCCCCAGGGTGCCGTTCTCAAAAAGTTTGGGTTCGGCTTGTTTCAGGAATTCTTCCAGGGCAGGAAAATTCGCATACAGCCGAATAAGTTGTTGATCGATATATTTAGGTTCAATTGAATCTCCAGCTGCTGCGTCTAATATTTGCTGGTAATGATCCTTAAATTCTTGTCCTTGTGGCCCAAGAGATTTATTAATCTCCTCCATGTGCCTTTCAATTGCTTTAATGTGGTCATCCCATTGATACATGATATCTCTCCTTTCAATTAAACCACAACCGGCACCAAATCCCATTCTATTGATAGCTTTAAATTTACTTTCTATTATTGTTTTAGCTCCATCTACAAATAAAAAATCCTTTGAAGGTAAAAATTACCGTATGATCTGCGGATCATATATTCAACAACTCGATATTCCTTTAAGAAGTTTTGAACATATCACTAAAAGGACTTCCCCATCCATCAATTACCCAGGCGTCAGCCTTCTTGATGGCCGCCAGAACTTCCGTGAGCTCATCCTCCAAAATACACCGGCACTGGTTGTCTTGCAGGATTCGCACCCCTGACACGCTTTAAAATCCATTTTATTCACAAAGAACTTTCGAACTTCGGTCCCCAGACCCTCGGCCGCGTCATACACCTTTTAGGCCAGAATGGCGCAATTCCCCTCGGGCCGGGACTTCCCAGCACGACCACGAAACAAGAAAATAACACCGCTCTGATGGAGTCTGCTTGATTTTTTCAAATCACCTTCCCATCATGGCTAGTCTGAGTTGAATGGCCTACTTTCCCAGTTTTTTATATAAATCAATTGGGTTACAAAAAAGTTACAGGCGTATACAGATAACTGAAGGTAATTATTGGAAAAATTAGTTTATTTTTTTATAAAAATATAAAAAATAGATGTGGAATGAATGGTGAAAAATTTATGGTTAGCTGACCTTGACCTACCCCCCAAAAATTGATCCATATTTTATGTTAGAGTAAAAGGATCGAAGGGAGGCAGGAGGATGGTCAGGAAGCATTACATGCCGTAGGTGAAAGCCCACCTTGGAGACTCTCGATATCTGCTAAATCTGCGCGGTCTTACCCAAAAAATCAGATAATCGATATGCTCATCATATATGCAACTATTTGTAATTCTTGAGAAGATTCTGTTTTGGCAAGATATCGACCGTTTTTTAACCGGTAAACAAACAAGGCAGGGCCACGGCTGACCCTGCCTTGTTTGTCGCCAAAGAAAATGGCTGGTTAACCCTTCCTAAATCTCCTCAGCCCCGCCAGGCCCAGGAGCCCGGAGCCCAGAAGGAACGCGGACGGAGGGAGGGGCACGGCCGTTCCCGTCAATGTCCCACTGGTTAGTAGGTCAGACTTGTTACTCGAAGAAGACGCGTATACCTGATAATATGATGTATTCTTCAACGTCAACGAACCCGGCGCCGCCAAGGCCGAAAATGCACCGGAAGTAAAGAGTTGCAGGTCATACACGGGCCAATTCCCGGCCG
>DASPQI010000189.1:0-3275 GCA_035625045.1 Syntrophales bacterium
AGCAATCCCAAACCACAGAGTAAGGTACTCAAAGCCATCGTAAACACAATAATACCCTGTTTTTCTGGCTTCCGAAATACCATCAAAGCGCCAATCCCAAGGGCGATGATAATCCCCCCTGACCATCGGAGCCAGCCAACTTCCACAGGATTACCGCCTGAGAAGGTTACCAACGCTCCAGGAAAAATCAAGTAACCGATCCCATAGATTATTGACACGACAGCGAGGATTACCAAGACGACTTTCAACAATGTTACGTTATTGCTTTGTGCCATAATATATTAGCTCCTTTCTTTTTATTATTTAAGCGGGCCGAAAAAGCGTCTGATCGTTCATTGCATAGCCGCCACTACTCTAACAAATCAATGTTGAGTTTTATGTACGGTTATTAATACATTAAATGGGTCTTTTGTCAATTTAAAAATTGGCTTGTGAAAATTATCTTTTAATGAGTATCATTTGAAATCTGGATAAAGATATGGATTCTCGCCATGAGGAAGTAACAATGAATATCCCGTCTCCACAACCCCCCGTGTGCTCTCCCTCGCCCCACTTAGCCTTCGAAAACTCTCCT
Organism: Syntrophales bacterium; assembly: GCA_035625045.1. Taxonomy (GTDB): domain Bacteria; phylum Desulfobacterota; class Syntrophia; order Syntrophales; family UBA2185; genus DATKLL01. Next base: position 575 of record DASPQI010000189.1, read on the forward strand.
TGTACTTCATATTGAGAATATTCTATTTCCCAAAGAAGTCAATAAAGGTAAAGAGTACTACAAATTACTAACTTTTCGGAATCACCCTGCTACTGAGTAAGGGCTACGGAAATAAAAAAAACAAAAACGGCCCCTCTTAACTTATTCTCCAATAATCTTCACGAGCACCCTCTTTCTACGTCTGCCGTCGAATTCGCCGTAAAATATCTGCTCCCATGGCCCAAAATCGAGTTTTCCCTCTGTGATTGCCACGACAACTTCTCTCCCCATCACCTGACGTTTCAGATGGGCATCCGCATTGTCCTCGCCGACATTGTGACGGTATTGCTTGACCGGTTCATGAGGAGCGAGTTTCTCCAGCCAGACATCGAAATCTTGGTGAAGGCCGGATTCATCATCGTTGATGAACACGGAAGCAGTGATGTGCATGGCATTGACCAGTGCCAGCCCTTCTTTAACGCCGCTTTCTTTGAGACATACTTCAACCTTCGGAGTAATATTGATCAAAGCCCTCCGCGTCGGCACCTCAAACCATAACTCTTTTCGAAAGCTCTTCATAATCCCTCCCAAAGGGTTTCATACTGGTCAATTCGGCATACAAACAAACCAAAAGCATTATACGAATGACCGAGAGGCTTTTCAACACTATAAAGGATTCGTTGACAAGCCTTCTCCATTGGCTATAATATGACACCGTACATAGAATAAGCTTAAAAAATAAATTGACCCTGTGATTAATAAATGAAGGCATGATAAAATAGGAATGGAGGTTTATGGTTATGACGAAAGTGGAGAAATTAGAAAATGAGGTCCAGCAGCTCGACCCGGATGAACTCGCCGCGTTTCGGGACTGGTTTCGAAAGTACGACTCGGATGAATGGGACAAGGAGATTGAACGGGATATATCGGCTGGTAGACTGGACAGGTTAGCAAAGGAGGGGATTGCGGCGCATAAGGCTGGAAGGACGAGAAAAATTTGAAGCACTTTGCCGCGCCTTCTTTTTGGGAGACTTATGAACGACTTCCCGTGAACATCCGGAAAGTCGCTGACCAGTGCTACGAAATCCTAAAATCAAACCCTCGACATCCTTCCCTTCACTTCAAAAAAATCGGAAGATACAGTTCGGTGAGAGTCGGCCTCCACTATCGCGCATTTGCCGTCGAGATCCCTGATGGGTTGTTATAGTTCTGGATTGGAACACATGACGAATACCAAAAAATGATCAAAGAACAGGGCTAAAAAGTAAATCAACCCGACCGGGAATAGCCCTCATTTAGCTTTAATCCAGTGTGGTTGTGCCGACGGGTTATTTAAATCGTTGAGGCTCTAAAAAATCCCGAAACAGATTCCTGGGCGAGATGCAGAAAAAAGTGACCTCCTAGAATGCGCCGCAATCAACGATCTCATGCTTCGGAAGGGTCAAGGGACCCCCGAAAACCACTCCTAAATCGTAGTGAAGAGGTTTTTCTATAGACTCGTTAGAGCGACAAATGGAGATAAGATTTCTCAAGGAGTATCCAGATAGCGTTCTTCTCATCGCCCAGTGGTACTACGCAGAATGGCAAGTCATTTACGAAGCATCGGGGATGTCTTTAGAGGATGTAAAGAAGACTATTGAAGAACGCACAAACACGGACAAGATTCCGCTTGCGGTAGTAGCACTTGATGCTGGGCGAGTTATCGGTACTGGGTGTATGAAAGCCCATGACATGGAAACAAGAATGGATCTGACGCCTTGGTTAGCCGGAATATATGTTGAACAGAATCAGAGGTGTAAAGGCCGCGGATCAATGATAGTGAGAACACTTGAGGACATCGCAAGGAAACTCGGTATACAGAGACTCTATCTATACACGCCCCAGTCGGTCACATTCTACGAAAGACTCGGCTGGGGAAAGTATGAGATTGCTACTTACAAAGGCCAACACGTAACCATTATGGAAAGAATATTGCTCTAACAAGCGGCTACCTTTAGCGATAGACGTCAGTTCATAGAGAATTACACCCAATGGACAAGCATGTAAGAAAGACAATCGCTACTTACAATTCAATAGCACCTCATTACCGATTAACAGCGACACCAGAATTGAGACTATGGGAAGAGTCATCGATGAGACTGTTTGCGAGTTACCTTAATGGATGTAAGGTTCTTGTTCCTGGATGTGGTGATGGCAGAGATTCGAGATATTTGTTTTCACTCGGTCTTGATGTATTTTCATTTGATTTGTCTGATGCCATGCTTGAAGAAGCACGGAAATTAGATACAGGAGGTCAATATGAAAAGCTCGACCTGCGTGAGGTAGCATCTCTTGGTCAAACTTTCGACGGTGTTTATGCCAGCGGATGTTTATACCACCTGAGTCGAGATGAATTCGAGAAATTCATTAACGATATCTATTCCATGTTGGAGCCAAGTGGTTTATTTTACCTTAATATGAAAATTGGAATCGGAGAAGAATATAGATCAGTGCCTAGTAAAAAGTATCCTGGAGGGGAAAGGGCGCAGAAAACATTACAGGGAGATCGCTACTATGCCTACTACCTCCGAGATGAACTGAAAAAATACTTAAAAAAATATCAGTGCTTATATGAACGTGACCTTCAGCATGCCGAGGAAGTTTTTGAATTGTGGTTGCGAGAAAGTTCTTGAGGCCTATCATTTGTTCCAGTCTGACGCGGCTATCGTTGGGGCGCACTTGC
>DASPQI010000190.1:0-4163 GCA_035625045.1 Syntrophales bacterium
AATACCACGCCGTACGAATTCAGAATGGTGACCAAGCAAGGACAGATCCGGTGGATAACGCAAATCCTTTGCCCGGTCCAATATGAAGGAAAGCCAGCAATACTGGGCAATGCCATTGATATAACAGAGCGCAAAGAACTCGAGGAAGAGATACTTCAATTAACTGCTCGAACTTAAAGATGATGAGAAAAAAAGTCGTTTATAGGCTAAATAGGCTTGAGGGAAGACTTTATTTATCAGCATTTTTCTTACGAGACTTCTTCTGTTCATACATCGATTGGTCCGCCCTGACCATCAGAACCTCTAAAGAACAAGGCGCTGCCGGGTCATAAAAAGCAAAACCCATGCTCATGGATATTTTGTACTGGTTATTGCCTTTACGGTTATGCGCGTCTATGTAATGTTGCAGGCGGTCGATGATGTTTTGAGGATATGATTCATCGAAGTTTGAAGCCAAAACGGCAAATTCATCTCCTCCTATACGGCAGATTACATCCGATTTTCTGAAAGTAGATCGTAAAACATCAGCGGTATCGATTAGAACCACATCTCCATGCTCATGCCCAAAGGTATCATTAATGAATTTTATATTATCAACATCTATATAAGCCAACAACATATTCGAACGAAACCTCTCGGCTGACTTAAGCAAATGTTCCGCAAGGTTAAGAAATCCACGCCGGTTGTACAGACGGGTCAAAGGGTCTGTAAAGACCATACTGCGGAGTTGTTCTTCCTTTTTCACCCGCGTGGTCATATCCCTGGAAATAGCCTGAAAACCGTCAATATTTTTACCATGCATGAGTATTTGAACGTTCTGGCCAATCCATATCTCCTTCCCATCTTTTGTGAGTATCGGAAATTCATAATACGTATTAGGAATCTTTTTAACTAATTGCTGCCTGTAAAACTTTTCCGCATCATTCCTATAATCCTCCCGTACGAGTTCTCGATAGTGTTTCCCGATTAGTTCATCCTTTGTATATCCCGTTAGTCTTATGGCAATTGGATTAATAAAAGTAAAATATCCATCAACATTTGTCTGATAAATAATTTCATTTGCATATTCTACTATAAGCCTGTATCGTTCCTCACTCTCCCGCAGAGCCTCTTCCGTCTGCTTTCTCTCGGCGATCTCCCGTTGCAGCTCTTCGTTGGTTTTTCTGAGCTTTGCGGTGCGCTTGGCAACGAGTTCCTCCAGTTGAGCTTCGTGCTTTCTCAATTTCTCCTCGGCACGCTCACGCTCGGCGATTTCTTGCTGGAGTTGAAGGTTTTGTTCCTCCTGTTGTCTTTGCAAATGACTTAAAGCCAAGTGCGTCTCAATTCTGGCCAATACCTCCTCGATCTGAAACGGTTTGGTGATGTAGTCAACACCACCCGCATTGAAACCCTTAATTTTACTGGCAGCTTCGTAAAGACCGCTGATGAATATCACGGGTATCCTGCTGCTATATCCGGCTGATTTAAGTTTACGGCAGACCTCATAGCCATCCATATCCGGCATCTTCACATCAAGCAGAATCAGATCCGGCGACTCAACTCCGACTGCTTTAAGCGCAGTGTGTCCGTCAGAGGCAGTGAATACCTTATAGCCATAATTAGTTAGAATTTCTGTCAGCAGGTTCAGAGCTTCTATAGAATCATCAACAACCAGAATTCGTGGTGAATTCTCTTTCTGAAATTCCTCAGTCTGACAGCTCGACGATTCCATTGCTTTCAATTGATTATTCCACTGACTCATTTTACCGTTCATTCATGATTATCTTTTGATTTACGTCCATCGTCCTCAATATCAGTAGAACCCATAACCGGCGGGTAGTTTTTACCAATTTAAAATTTATTTCAAGAGTAAAAGTTTTTTACAAATATATGGACTATAAGATAAGTGATGTCACCGACTTTTTTTTACGCCTTTCCATCATCAAAGCTTAATGATTGCCGGAAGAAATGCCGTAATATCAAAAGGAGAATCAGCAATTAATGTGATGAAGATCACAAAAATCCGGACCGCTATTTGATATACTTCTTCATATGAAGACACTGTGTTCCGCACTATTCCTGACCTTATCATTTGTTATTTTGGGGTGTACAACCATAGCCACCACAGCGGGTACTTCCATCTACAAAGTAGCCGTAGATGAACGTAAAGTAAGCACAATTGCCTCGGACACGAAGATTGCTGTCACCATCCTGACGAGATTCATAAATGACGATCTGGTTAAGTCTCAAGACATCTCCATATTTTGTTATGAAGGCAATGTATATCTGGTAGGTGAGTATGAGTCGAAGGAACAGAAAAAACGTTCACTAGAGATTACAAAGAGTGTAGAAGGCGTAAAATCCGTAACTGCCTATCTGTCACTAAAGGACCGGAATAATTCATGCAGCACATTAGATAATCTCGCGATAACTACTAAAGTAAAGATAAAGCTGATAGGTGATAAAGATATCTTGTCAACAAACGTGGATGTGGAAACAGTGAATTGTATTGTTGTCCTTCTCGGTATTGTCGGTTCAGAACAGGAAATAAAGAAAGTAGTTGCCCACGCCCGGAATGTACCTGGCATATATGGGGTCAAGACATTTCTGAAGACGGCTGAATTGCACTAATTCCTTCGTCCCCATGGGGATCTCAATAAATTTAATCGGACCTCCTTCCACGTCTCTTCACGTCTGAAATCCTGATGAGACATGAGGTGTGGATTAAAACTTACGGACATTTGATATTCTCACTATTGATTCTTTGCTATGAATTTTAACATCTGCCTGAAGACCCCCTCCATTATATCTCTTGCGACAAAATAATCAGGCATCTGCCGAAATAGATAGTCCGTGACGGCCTTCCCGGCAGCATCGATGTCTCCGCCATGCCGGCGGTATAAATCCTCCATTATCGCCTTCCATTTGCGGCCCTCCTCGATGGTAAGTCCGGTGAAGTGGGCAGCCTCATCCCCCGTGATGTAACCGTAGTGGTCTGCGCAGAGGCAGGAAACCGGCAGAGGCTTCAGCTTCTCCAAGCTTTCCAGATATTGTACGATATTCGTGTTCATCGAGGGGAAGCAGTCATTCTTGTATGGAACCCCCACAGCATCGGAGGCAAATAGAATCTTCATATCAGGCTCATAGGCGGTGATGGAACAGTTGGAGTGGCCGGGGGTATCAAAAATTGAAAGGGAAATGCCGCCAAGGTCTATTTTATCTCCTTCGGCAAGGGTGGCCCCTGTAATGTCATCGCGCCAATTCAGATCGTAGGCATTGAGAACATCTTCATCCCCAACGTATTTTGCGCTGAGTGCGCTGTAGCTGTTTATGACCTCGATGGCCTTGGGCATGGCGAATATCTTCCATGCCGACCCCGAAGCATATATCTTGATTCCGGGAAACATCCGTTTGAAATATGGCACAATTCCCACATGATCGAAATGAGAATGAAGGATCAAGATCTTCCCGATTTTTTCCACGTCGATTCCTAACGTCTTCATCTGTTGCAGTACATCGGCAAGTATGTAACTCATTCCACCGTTGATCAAAATCGCATCTTCTCGTCCCTCGAGAATATAGACACCGGATTCTTCACGCCCCAGGTACCAGAGATGATCATCGATCTTTCCATTTTTCCGGAATCGCATAGATTCTAACCTTTCTGATCAACCCGCATGCCGGCGAGATTTTTCATAAATGATAATCTCTTATTTATTTTGTACCACATTTATAATTGTTTTTTAATAAAAAAGTAACTATAAGAATGTTAAGTTCAGCTGGTTATTTGTTGAAACTTCCTGGTTGAATGATGGTATGGTCTTTTAAGGATAAAAGGAAAGGAGGAATATGATATGTTTTGGATTCATTTTGGAATTCTCCTGTTAGCGATCTACATCGGTATCCGTGTCGGCGGAGTCGGACTGGGCCTTATCGGCGGCGCCGGCGTAACCGTCTTTACCTTTGCCTTCGGCATGAAACCGGGATCTCCGCCGATTGATGTCATGCTCATCATCGTGGCTGTGGTCGCGGCGTCTGCCACCCTCCATGCAGCCGGAGGATTGACATATATGGTACAACTGGCGGAAAAACTGCTCCGCAGGCATCCCAAGTATATCACTTTCCTTGCCCCATTTTGCACCTATGTGCTAACCATGTCTGTGGGAACCGGCCACTCGGTCTAT
>DASPQI010000191.1:0-5939 GCA_035625045.1 Syntrophales bacterium
TATCGGGTTATTCATGATCTTAGCCTGGGGAGTTGCAGACATATCTGCAAATTGGCGTTATCGAAAAATAGTCCTGATCTCTGCCTGTAGTCTGATTCTTCTTGCTCTGCTGTTCCAGGCACGGATACAGGTCGGTTACTGGCAAAACAGCATCTCGCTCTTTGAGCACGCCGTCCATGCTGTTGATAACAATTACCTGGCACACAATAATCTGGGTGTTGCCCTGAGCGATGTCGGAAAGTATGAGAATGCCATCGAGCATTATTCCGAGGCCATCAGAATAAAGCCCGACTATGAAAATGCTCATTTCAATTTAGCTCACCGCTTATCTCTACAAGGCAGAATTGAAGAGGCTATTGAACATTATTCAGCGGCTGTTTGTATCCGGCCAGATTTAGTAAATGCGCACAACGAACTCGGGAAACTCCTGGCATCAAGAGGAAATTTTCGGGATGCTATCTTTCATTATAAGGAAGCACTTAAAAAAGACCCGGCTGACGCGGTAACATATTACAACATAGGACTTGCCTTGATGGCGATGCAGCATTACGAAGAAGCCATCAGGCAAATCCTGGAAGCAATTAGAATCAATCCCGAATTTGTTGAAGCACATAATGATCTTGGAATAGCCCTGGCACGCTTGGGAAAGACAAGTGAGGCAATAGAACATTTCCGGAAAGCCGCATCATTGAAACCTGACTACATGGCTGCGCGGGATAATCTCCAGAAGATATTGGAAATAAAACAAAGATCTCACTGAAAAAAAGAATATTCTAAGTCGCCTATTCTCAAAGCTTCCGTAGTTTTATTATGGCCGCCTTTTTCTTCCGGGAAAGTCTTCTCGATGGTCCCTTCTTTTTTATATTGGTCGTGATCTCATCATCTTTATCCTTGTCATATCTCCCCTCAGTATAGGAGGATGAATCAGGCGGGCCGGATTGCAGCCTTTGAGCAAACTCCTCGAACTCATGGGACGATATGGCAGTTACTCCCCTACGAATAACAAAATCGGCAATACCCCTGTCCGATGTAACGACAATGATTTCTTCTCCTGGTCTTTCCACATAGCGCTTGATGACATCATCTGCCTTCTCACCTCGCCGAGAATAAATGATATCAATACCCCCCTGACGATCTCGCTCTTCCTCGATAGGACCGTTTTCCCAGCCGTCAAAGACCACAGTCACCTTATGTCCCTTTTGCTTTCTATACCCTGCCATAAAACGTATCAAAGCCCTTCTGCCTTCTTCCAGGCTTAATCTCTCATGCCGCCTCAGTGAATCGGATTGCCTAATCAGGTTATACCCGTCAATTAAAATATGCATAACAGTTCAAGCTAAAAAAGACTTTTAAAGAAAGGCCTACCTCTGAAAGGTTAACCCCTTAGACTCACTATTGATCTCTCTAAAATTAATTATCCACGAAATCCATCGGCGATGGATTTTCTATCATTATCTATCCTAGTTTTTACTTGACCTTAGTCCTATGCTTCTGCTATTTTTTACCAGTTTCTATATTAGAAAGCTCTTTACAGGTCAATCCCCTCCATATAATTTCCTACAGTAGAGTAATAATTATACATTACGTGGACAAGCAAAGATATAAATTGACATTAACCGTTTTAATATTTGCATAAAAACCTTTAAAATCAAGCACCCGTAAAAACATATGGAGGCACAATATGAAGAAAAAGACTTATGAACAAGGAGAAAGTTACAATTATCAACTAATCCTCAAACACTTGCTTGAGACCCCTCTTTTCTTTGCCCCGGATCAGCAGATCATTTATAGAGATAAAGTTCGTCTTACATACAGAATGTTTAATGAGCGCATCCACAGATTAGCCAATGCGCTAAAATTACTTGGTGTCAAAATGGGTGATACTGTTTGCGTGTTTGATTATGACAGTCACCGTTATCTGGAATGTTTTTTTGCCATACCGATGGTGGGAGCGGTTCTTCACACTCAAAACTGGCGGCTATCACCGGAACAGATCCTTTATACAATGAATCACGCGGGGGACGATGTTGTCCTGATTCATGCGGACTTTTTACCTATCCTTGAGGCAATAAAGGATAAACTAACCACTGTTAAAAAGATTGTCTTGATCACCGATGATGATCAACGGCCGGCGACAAAGATAAATATCGATATAGAATATGAAGAGATGTTGAGGGGAGCATCCAGACAGTATGATTTTCCTGACCTGGATGAACATACAAGAGCAACAACATTTTATACTACGGGAACAACAGGAGCCCCAAAGGGCGTCTACTTTTCCCACAGACAGCTTGTGCTTCATACACAAGCAGTCTTAATAGGCTTAGGCGCCTATGAATCAGTCGCCAGGTTCCGGTCAAATGATGTTTATATGCCGATCACACCTATGTTTCATGTCCATGCATGGGGAATCCCTTATGTGGCGACATTGCTGGGTGTGAAGCAGGTCTATCCCGGTAAATACGAGCCGGAGATGCTTCTGAAGCTTATCTTGACAGAGAATGTCACTTTCTCCCACTGCGTTCCGACGATTCTTCACATGCTTGTGAGCAGTCCCGCAGTCAAGAAACTGGACTTATCCAGATGGAAGGTGATTATTGGCGGTTCGAGGCTTCCCAAGGGACTGGCAAAAGCAACAATGGATCTGGGCATTCAGATTTTTTCTGGTTATGGGATGTCCGAAACCTGCCCGGTAATCTCGCTGGCAACCCTTAAGCCGCACATGCTCGATTGGAATAAGGAAAATCAGATTGACAAATTGATCATGACCGGGCTCCCGATACCCCTCGTGTACGCAAGAATTGTGGATCATTCAGGGAAAAAAGTGCCGCATAACGGCGAATCGACGGGTGAATTGATTTTAAGAGCGCCGTGGCTTACAGAATCTTATTTTAAGGAACCTGAAAGAACAAAGGATTTGTGGAAGGGTGGATGGCTTTATACGGGAGATGTCGCCAATATTGACCCGGCTGGATACATACAGATTACTGACAGAACCAAAGACGTTATCAAGACAGGAGGGGAATGGATTTCTTCTCTCGAATTGGAAAATCTGATCAGCCAGCATGAGGCTGTATCAGAAGCGGCAGCAATCGGCATCCCTGATGACAAATGGGGGGAGCGACCTCTACTGATTGTTGTCCTGAGGCCTGAATACAAGGATAAGGTAAGCAGTGAGGACTTGCAAAAATTCATGACTAAATTTGCAAAAGAGGGCAAGATACCGAAATATGGCATACCTGATCGCTACCTGATTGTCGAAGGGATTCCCAAGACCAGCGTGGGTAAGATTAATAAAATTCAATTAAGAAAATTATATGGGTAGGAGGATGAGAAATGGACTTTGAATTGACCGATGAACTGAAGATGCTGAAGGACATGGCATATAAATTTGCTCAGACTGAATTTACAAAGCTGTCTCGTGAATGCGATGAAGAGGAAAAATACACGCCGGAGATTCGCAGGAAGGCCGCGGAAAATGGTCTGGTTGCCGCCTGGGTGCCTGAAGAATATGGCGGATCAGGAGTGGGCAGTCTAGGCAACGCCATAATCACGGAAGAGCTTTCCAAGGTGGACATGGGTATCGGCCTGAATGTTGTTGCCTCCTGTTTCGGCTGTGAGGCCATATTCCAATATGGGACAGAGGAACAGAAAAAGAAGTATCTTCCCCCCATATGCCGCGGGGAACAGGTCAGCGCCGGGGCTTTTACGGAACCCAACGCCGGTACCGACGTTGCCGGATACAGGACAAAGGCCGTGAAGGATGGGAACAACTACATAATTACCGGAAACAAGATGTTCATTACCAACGGAACCGTATGCGATTTCATGGTTGCCCAGTGCATCACCAACCCGGAGGAAAAGAAGCACAACAGTTTTAGTCTCATTATAGTGCCGGCAAATGCCCCGGGTGTAACAAGAAACAAGATTCACGGGAAGATGGGCATCCGCTCCAGTGACACAGCAGAAATCGCCTTTGAGGATGTGCATGTCCCGCAGTCCAATTTGGTTGGCAAAGAAGGCAACGGCTTCCGCCAATTGATGCATTTTTTTGATGTGACAAGAGTCATGGTGTCCGCGCAGGCACTGGGTCTTTCCGAAGCATGCCTTGAGACAAGCATCAAGTATGTTAAGGAGAGAACGGCATTTGGCGCTCCTTTGGGTTCGTTCCAGTTGACCCAGATGAAACTTACCGAGATGGCAATCAGGATTGAGGCATTGAGGGGCCTCATTTACAGATCGGCCTGGTTTATCGATCAGGGCAGGCCTGATTACACCCTGGCGGCAATGACTAAATACTTCGGAGGGCAGACGGCTGTATTCTGCGCCAATTACGCAGTGGAACTTCATGGGGGTTACGGCTATATAGACGAATACAACGTCCAGAAATGGTACCGTGATGCGAAGATCCTCGAACTCTATGAAGGAACCAAGGAAGCTGAGATCATGACCATAGGTAGAACACTTCAGACACGGTAGCGTCTATTTAGAAAGGATGCGTTCTATTCCCGCTATACCAAACTCTGAGCTGTATTTTGACCATAACATTATTATTTAAAACAGCGAAGCTCCCCGCCCTGCAGGTGGGGAGCTTCGCTGTTTGCCCCGGTCTTCCCTGTTCATCTTTTCCTTGACACGTGAATGACTCACCCCTATACTCCGGCAATCGAAATGTCTATCACTATCAGAGAATCGCCATGCCTGCTCAAAAAAATCAGATTATCATCATCTGCCTTTTCCTGTCTGTCGCCACTCTCGCCGCCTTCTGGCAGGTGAAGGATCATGAATTCGTCAACTACGACGACAACAGATACATTGTTGACAATACCCATATCAGAAAGGGATTTAATGCATCTACCATTGCATGGGCATTCGCAAATTACGATGTAGGGCACTGGCATCCTATTACATGGCTCTCATTCATTCTCGACTATAAGTTATACGGGTTAAACCCGTCGGGATACCACCTGACCAACCTTTTTCTGCACGTGATAAACACACTGCTGTTATTTCTTCTATTTTCAGTCATGACGCGGGCGGTATGGCAGAGTGCGGCCGTAGCGGCTCTCTTTGCCATCCATCCCCTCCATGTGGAGTCCGTTGTCTGGGTTGTAGAACGTAAGGATGTCCTCTCCACCTTATTCTGGATGCTTACCATGGGAACATATGTGTTCTATGTGGAAAGGCCGGGCATTAAACTATATCTCCTCACTATTTTATTCTTTACCCTGGGACTTATGGTGAAGCCCATGCTGGTGACCCTGCCTTTTGTGCTATTGCTTTTGGACTATTGGCCTCTGAAGCGTTTCAAACTTGGCAGTTCTGATAAAGTTGCACAATCAATGGAACTGACTTTGGGAAAGCAGAAAAACAAGAAAAGAAAATCAAAGAGGCAGACAGCAGAAGTTAGATCACTCCACCCATCTCTGCCTTATCTAGTGAAGGAAAAAATACCTTTTTTAATCTTGTCCGCCTTATCAGGTATAGTCTCGGTTTTTGCTGCGCGTGGAGCGGGGGCTATGTCGGATTTCGAGCTAATGCCGCTGGGTACACGCATCTCCAATGCTTTTGTATCATATGTCATCTACATGTGGAAGATGGTGTGGCCCCAAAATCTTGCCGTATTATATCCATACACGGATGTGATACCCTTATGGGAGGTACTGTTCGCCGGTCTCCTGCTCCTCTGTATAACAGGCGCCGCTATATGGTACATGAAACGAGCTCCTTATCTGATTGTCGGATGGCTATGGTTTCTGGGCACGCTTGTGCCGGTTATTGGCTTATTGCAAGTAGGAATACAGGCATACGCAGACCGATATACATACATTCCGCTTATCGGGTTATTCATGATCTTAGCCTGGGGAGTTGCAGACATATCTGCAAATTGGCGTTATCGAAAAATAGTCCTGATCTCTGCCTGTAGTCTGATTCTTCTT
>DASPQI010000192.1:0-2619 GCA_035625045.1 Syntrophales bacterium
CCAGACATAGCCTGACCACCCGATATGGATAAACAACGTAGCTGCGTTTGTGAAAACGGGTTGTCCTACGAAAAAAGCATTGTTGAAAAGTATGACCATCGATATAGGGAGGACAAAGGATGAAATCAGAACCCATTTCCATTTTGTTATAAGTTCTAAATAATTGGTCCTGGCGAAACTCAAGCTGAAAAGCAACCAGAATGCGGGTAGGAAAGAAGCGGTAACCAACTGCAGTTGATACCAGAACAGAAAGGTGGCGAGGGAAGAAGATTGATAAGCAAGCCCGTGTAATCCCGCATCCAGTGCGAACACAACCATACCCACCGCAAAGATGCGGTGGACAAAAGAACGCGGATCGCGGTAAAACGCCAAAGCAGCTATTCCCGCTGTAATGATTGTCACAATATATGAAAACCATGTGCCAAAAGTCATCCTCTACTTTTATCCTTTCTTCTTGCCTTCTGATTTTCTAAGGAAATATAGAATCGGTGCCATCAATACCAACGCCAAAACAAAAAACGGAATCCCTCCATCACGATGCAGTGAACTTTGAAGAATTCGCGGATCTATATAGACACCCAATAATGTGAGACTCGCAATACGAATCCCATTTTTAAACATTGCGATCGGAAAGATACATGCTACTAATATAACTTTCTTCCACCAGGATTTCAAAAATAGATGTCCTGCAAGGACGGCCGTAATAAAGAGCGCTATACTCGATCGTATACCGCTGCATTGCTGCGCCACCTCAACACTCTGGCCCGGTAAATAAAAAACAAAACCATCTCTCAGGAAGGGAACATCGGTTGCCATAAGCAGCATATTGGTAACCTCTGTGGAACCAACCTGCAGAAAATGAATAATGCCATCCAAGAGGCTACTGGGAATAGGGATTATGAAGATAAGAAAAAGAAATGGGAACAGAGCTGATTTAAAGGCCTGAGTACCATAAATGAGAATAAAAGCGCCGCTGATGAATACAACTGATGATAAAGCAATTATCGATGTAAAATCGTTTTGACTTAGCTGATCTTTCATGCTCAGGCCTGTAAAGTACAACAAACAACCGATAATTATAAGCGGCAAACCTGCTGTGAAAGAATAATTAATCTTAGAAAGGATAGACTTTCTCTTCTGGTACAAGAGATAAATGCTAACGAAGGGGATTAACACAATGTGTGAGTAATATTCACTGTGATTCGTAGAATAATGAAGGGTTTTCAGCGATGGATACGCCATGAAAAATGCGGACATAAGTAAAAAAGATAAAAAAAGGATCCTTCGATCAAAAAACTTATTAATTATTGACAAAATATTCATGTTTACTGGCTTTGCCCCTTATGAATTCTTTGCATAATCCAAACAATTATTGCGGTGAGGTAAAACAGCGAGCGTAACTTGGGGGATATACGCAAATTTTTTTGCAGGACTGATGGGAAAATCATTCACGTAAAAATTACTGTATTAGCTATATATTACCGTGTTTTAACTCTTTTGAGTGTATGATAATCCATTCAGTATTCAAACCCAACCACCTCTTTTTCAAGACTAAAAATAATAATAATTTATTTAATATCAATAGCTTATAAATATTGGAAATCTTCCTTGGCATATCTCTTGCTCTATCATTAAACCTCTAAATTATTAACTCAAATCAAATATAACCGGATAATTTTTTAATATAATTATTCACATGACGATAATACCGCCAGAAGACGAAGGGGTTGACACGAAGAACCTCATACCTGAAAAAGTTCAAGAAATAAAGGAGACATTATCAATGGGAGTAAAAAATATTCTTCATTTAGGGATATGGATCCTAATATCTGTGATATTTTTTGTGTCAGCACCAGCAAGTGCTGCAAACCATTACATAAGGGCAGGAGCAACTGGCTCAAATAATGGCAGCAGTTGGGCTAACGCTTGGACTACCTTCGCTGCCGTCACCTGGACAAGGGGTGATACCTATTATGTTGCTGGCGGCACATATACCGAAAACGTGAGTATCCCATCATTATCTGGAACAAGTTGGATAATTGTCAAGAAGGCAAATGTGACTGATAATGGCAGCGATGCCGGTTGGGATGCTTCTTATGCCTCCACTCAGGCAGTAATTCAAGGAGAATTAACAAGTTCAGCAAGCTATCTTGAAATAAACGGTGTTACGGGAGGGAATGGAATTACCGAAGCATCAGCCACGTATGGAATATACATATATAATTCCAATCTGTCCTATCCTGTTGTCTATGCCAGTGGTACAAGTTTCATTTATCTTCACTATATTGATATAGAAGGGGCGGGTTACACTGAACCTTCAAGTCAAGATGGTTTTTACTGGAACAACCCTAGTAATCAAAAAGGGCTTCATCTCGCGCATTGCTGGATTCATAACGTTTCAAGAAATGGAGTTACCTTAAGTAATGCTGTCGGTACAAGTTGGAGCGATTATTCTCTGTTATTTGAAAACAATCTGCTGAGTGAAACTGGTGGAGTGACTAATCCGGACGATCATGGACAGGGGATGCAGTGGTATGGCGGAACAGATCAGTATACTGTTATTAGGAATAATGTATTTAGAAACATAACAGGAACTGCATCTATTGCTTTCCTTGGCAA
>DASPQI010000193.1:0-2730 GCA_035625045.1 Syntrophales bacterium
CGAGCTCTCGGAACGCCTGAGCGCAGCCCCAGGCGATGGAGTGCTCGTTGGCAACGCCTACCACGAGCGTCTTCTTGCCTTTGAGCGCTGGTCGCGGGATTTTCAATGCCATAATTGATTCTCCTTTCAGGCGCCGCCGACCAGCACCCGGGTGTGGCAAGCGATCATTAACTCCTCGTTGGTGGGAATGACCCAGGCCGATACCCGGCTCGTTCCGGTGCTGATGCGCGGGCCGCCGGCGGCATTGGCCGCCATGAGATTTTCAGTTGCGAGAACTATTCATTTTTATTTATCTCTTCTTGCCTTCTGCCTCAGGGCTCGTGTCAACTTCTTCCAGAGATGATTCTCACTACGCGGTATCTACGATGATCTCGTCTCTTCTCCGATAGACTATATCTTTAGCGAAATGCATGCCAAGTGGAAGATATCGTTCGATTTTGCAGGTAACTTGCTGGGATTAACAGGGGTTTTCTTTGGGTGGTGTAACTCATTCAGGACGAGCTGAATCCGGCCATCTGTCGATATGCCGACAAAATGTTTTCATCTCGGCATCAGGAGTTCGGACGATCGATACCCGATTTCTTCATCTTCAATACATGCCGGGACAGCACATTTAAGTCCGCACGCTTTTGGCCTTTGGAGGACTTATCATTGCCTCACCATCCATGACAAGCGTATTTTCCTGATTGGTGCAGGTGGTCCTCAGGGTAACCCTGTTTTTTTCGGATTGCATTTGGGTCACCTCGACGCGAGCGGTGATGGTATCACCGATGCGCGCAGGCGCCAGAAACTTTAATTCCTGCCGGATATAGATGGTACCGGGTCCGGGAAGCTTCGTCCCGATGACAGCAGAAACAAATCCCGCCAGGAGCATGCCATGGGCGATGCGTGTCTTGAAAAAGGTATTCTTGGCATAGGATTCGTTGATGTGGGCGGGATTGAGATCGCCGGTCACCCCGGCAAACAAATAAATATCGGATTCTGAAATGGTTTTGGTAAATTCAGCCGTATCACCAATGCGAAGTTCGTCAATGGTCTTTCCAATCATGATCAGTCCCCTTGAAAAAGTGATAAGATTTTCCTTTTATACAGAGAGAACTCGCGAATTTTAAAACAAACTAAAATTTTCTATTTTTCTAAAAAATTTAAAAGTTCCCGATTAAACGTTTCAGGGTCCTGCAGATGCAGGGCGTGCCCACAGCCGGGGAAAGCAACAAGCCTTGAATCGGGAATCATTTCCTTTATATATTCGCTGTTCGCCGGGGCATAATAATTGCTTCCTTCTCCATAGGTAATGAGGCATGGAACCGATATTTGAGGCAGAATAGAGCGATAATCCTGCATCGCAAGAGAAATCCACATGCTGATAATGACATGAGGCGTATTTCGCTGAGCTTCCGTATACATCCATTCCATATCCTCTTTGCCTTTGAAATTTTCCTGAAAATTAAATTCATATTTATCATTAAGAAGCTTCTTGTCAAAAAGCCTTTCAACGAGGTGGCGGCTGAATAAATTCCAGTCTTCACACATAGCCGAAAGCGTTAAAAGATTATCAGCATGAGTAAAATCTCCGAATTTGCGGCTGAGTGCACCTCGTAAGCCATATTCCCATCCGTCGGTTTTCATCAGTCGCGGAGTCATATCAATGATACAGATTTTGTGCAGGTTCTCGCATGTAAACTGCTTGATGTACTCAAATATGACATGTGCTCCCATAGACCATCCGACAAGGGAAACGTCGGAAAGCTCAAGATAATCAATCAATTCATATAAATCTTTTCCGAATCTTTTCAGCGTCAATCCATGTTCGGGGCGCTCTGAATCCCCATGTCCCCTTAAATCATATACAATCACCCGGAATCGCTTTGCCAGTTCCGGTATTTGTTTCTGAAAATGAACCCGGCTTGCAGTCAAACCGTGAAGCAGGATGACAGGTTTACCTTTTCCTCTGTCTTCATAATATAGTTTAACATGATCATTTGTAATGTAATACGGCATAAATTTCCATTATCAATTGAGGTCAAGATTTTCTTATAAATAAACACTCATGAAACATCATTTGATAAGATTTTTCTTTTATCGGGGGAGAATATAAGATAAAAAAAAGAAAGGTTCAAGGAGAAAAAAAGGGACCAAAGACAAGGGGACAGAGGGGGTCTTACAAAAAAACCGTAATATGCTGGACTGGAGTTCACCATTGCCCCCTCTTTCCCTTAAACAGAGGAATGATTGCCGGAAAAATACAGGAATAATTGTGAACAAATACAGGATGTATCCCATTTTATTCTCAGCCCCGATCAATTATGCTAGATTTTGGATCATCAAATACCAGATAGGAGGTAACCGAAGATGAAACGGTTAATCCCTTGTGCCTTTGCGGCTGTCCTTTTCGCAGGATTATTCGCTGGGTGCCAAGGTAATATCATGTCACAATCTGAGAGGCTCTTCATCAAAATGGTCGATAAGACCGCGGGGAAACTCGACCTTGATGAAAACCAGAAAGCACAGCTAGAGCAACTCAAAATGGAGATACGGAAGAATTTCGTGGAAGGCCAAAAAGAAAAGGAGGAAGCTGCGGCAAAGATTAAGGAGGAAGGGATGAAAGAAAACCCTGACACCCAAAAGATGTCCTCCCAGCTTCAAGCGCTCCTGCGGAATGAAATGGAGCGAATCAATCGCGCCTTCGATCTCACTCTTCGCTTCCAAAGCAATTTGAATGATGACCAA
>DASPQI010000194.1:0-2376 GCA_035625045.1 Syntrophales bacterium
CCATATAACCCCCTCCTTTCCATGCTTTCAGGCTACCACTGGAATTTGAAAAAAGTAAATGGGGTGCACGCTGTATTTTTACAGGATCGGTACAGTATTTATCCGCATTTATCCGCTAAGGGGATGATTACAATAGTGAACATTTCTTGCCAATACAAACCGACTCAAAGCATCACCGAAATGTTTCTATTCGATCTTCAAATCGCAGCTTTTATAGTTTTGAAAAAGGAAAAGTGTATAGCAGCTATCACAACTCGGGGGGACAAGGATAATCTTGGAGTTTTTCTCTGGTTCAGCGTACAGAGCAATCACCTCTCTTCCTTAGCATCGCCATGTGCTTGAGCACACGGATTTCGATATCCTGTCACCGCCGCCCTATGTCGACTGAAGATAAGGATCAGGAATCCTATAAACTGACTCTGTGGTTGACTCACAAGACTGAATCCAGTAAAGTCTAAAAATCAAACTTCTTATCACTGAATATCGACATGCTGCTTTCCGTTGGTTCCCTTGGCTTTTCATGTTTGAACGGGATGATGTGGCCCATCGTCGAGAACTACGTCAGCGCAGTACAGACACCGCTGGAATCATTTTTTCACAGCCCACTCGTTTTCAAAGGAGCTCTGTATTTACCTTCCTAAAGAAGAAAAGTAACGGTTTTCATCAACGTTCCGTCCTGTACTACAGTTATCTAATTTTCAAGTGACAATTGAATTGCGGTTCAAAAGTTGTAACTTTATGAAATCCATGCTAAATATACAATGTATATATGGAGAGAGATACAGATTTTAGACTTATAACCTTAGGCCTAAATCACGCTTTGGAAGAGTCCTGATACAGAACTACAGGCAATGACGAATTGTCGGTAATTGGGAAGAGAGTTCAGGGAGGATTCAAGATGAAAAAGACGGTTCTTGTGAGCATAGTCATGGCCATATCAGTTCTCATCATAGGAGGCTGTTCTGAGACGAAGAAAATTGAGACTCCCGGTGTCAGCGATACGCAGATCCTTATCGGAACGTCCTGTGCTCTTGGGGGGTATGCGAGCTTTCTTGGAACTCAATACACCCATGGTGCGTTAGCCCTTATCATTGACATAAACGATAAGGGTGGAATTCATGGGAGGAAAATCAACCTCATTTTTTATGATGATCAGTACGATCCTGCCAAATGCGTGGCCAATACGCAGAAATTAATCGCCGAAGATCGCGTCTTCATGCTGTTTAATTATGTTGGAACACCGACCTCGGTTAAGGTCATCGATATTGTCAATAAGGCCGAAGTTCCTGCCTTCGGCTTTCTTACCGGTGCGGAGGCATTGAGAACGCCCTTCAGACCCTATATGTTTCATGTGAGAGATTCCTATTATGGTGAGGCGGAAGGTGCCATCAGCTACTTTGTTGACAAGCTCGGATTAAAAAAAATTGCTGTGATGTATCAGGAGGACGCCTTCGGCCTGGCAGTTCTTGAAGGCGTTCAGCAGGCATTAAAAAGAAGAAACATGGAGACGGTCGCAACGGCTACGTTTCCCAGAGGAACGGCAAATGTGGAAAATTCTTTGAAAATCATCAAAGGAAGCGGCGCTGATGCAGTCGTGATGGCCGGGACCTATGCTCCCTTGGCCAAGTTTGTGGCGATTTCGCATAAAGCCGGGTTTACACCTTACTTTCATACTGTATCGTTTGTCGGGTCGGAGGCTTACGGAAAGGAACTTGTGGAGGTCTATAAAGTAGCTTCTTCTCAATACGACAAGATCATCGTGACCCAGGTCGTTCCTTCGCCATTTGATGACTCTTTCCCGACCGTACGACGCTACCGCGAGCTCGTGGCTAAATACTTTCCCCATGATCAGCCAAATTATGTTGCCCTGGAGGGGTTTGTCAATGCACTTGTTCTTTCGAAGATTCTCGAAGCCTGCAGCAAAGAATTAACCAGGGAGAAATTCGTCACCACACTGGAATCCGTTCACAATATGGACATAGGTATTGGGATGTCGGTCACCTATGGTCCGTTGGACCATCGAGGGCTGAAAGGAATTTATTATTCGAAACTTACCAAGGATGGAACATTCAGAATATTTACGCCATAACGGCCGGAGGACTTCGAATGAAGTGGAAATTTAAGGTGCTATTAGGGTTTCTGCTGGTCATCACCATATTGTTGATCGCTAATGCCTTCAGTACCTCTTTCGCCCTCAGAAGACTTCAGGAACAGAGGCTCCGGTCAAGCGAAGTTGCCTTTATGAAGAGTTTCTCCGAGCGTATTTTTAGAAGGGTCGTTGAACAGGACGCAAGCCAATTGACGGACCAGCTTTTCGAAGAGCTAAGCCAGAGGGAAGAAAAGGTCATGTATATGCTTATTTTTGATAGAGATGGA
>DASPQI010000195.1:0-5703 GCA_035625045.1 Syntrophales bacterium
TCCACTTCCTGTGGGACCCGTAACGAGAATAATGCCGTTCGTCCTCGATAGCAGGGTCTCGAAGGACGTCCTGTTTTTTTCATCAAATCCTATTTCGGATAGGCCAATCATACCCTGCCTTCTATGCAGCAACCTGAGGACGGCACGTTCACCGAAAACGGTTGGAATGGTTGATACTCTCAGGTCGATATCCTGCCCCCCTACAAGAAGCCGTATCCGGCCATCCTGGGGAAGCCTCTTCTCGGCAATATCCAGACTGGCCATTATCTTAACCCTGCTTATCAGGGCATCCTGAATTATTTTTGGCGGGCTTAAGACTTTGTGCAGGATACCGTCAACCCGCATGCGGACCTCAAGCTCCTTTTCATAAGGTTCAATGTGGATATCACTGGCCCTTTCCTTGACTGCTTGCTGGAAAAGGGCGTTAAGAAGCCTTATGATCGGCGCATCTTCGATCAGTTCAAGAAGATCCCTTGGTTTCTCAAATTCGGTCGCAACGGATGAGAGATCATCACCTGATATGTTTTCCATGACCTCCGCAGCAGTGCCTATCTGACCATAAAACCGGCTGATTGCGTCGACAAGAACCCCCTTTTCCGCTTTCAGAGGACGCGGTTTCAAATCGTATTTTTTTGCAAGCTCAGAGACTGCAAAGATTCCCTTGTCATCCGCAACAGCTGCGATAAGATAACCTTCCCGCCTTTTCAAGGGAAGGACGAGATTATTCCTAGAAAATGAGAATGGGATACCTTGAATCAAAGAAATATCCACATCCTCATCTTTGATGCTTTTTACCAGCTCCATATCTCTTTCATTAATCCCTTTTTGATCATTTTTTGCCAAGATCAAAAAATTCTGTTCTACTCTTCACAATTTAAGTTATAATTGGATGGCAAAATGATTCACATATTTTACTATGTCTATTCTTCCGGTTCAATTTTTGATTATCTCCCTTCAGATTTCAGCTGTACAAAACTTCCTGGATGCATCTCTAAGATCTTCTTTTCCTTCATATAATTAGACGCATCTTCAATACTTGCAAAATTGCCTGTTAATATTCTGTACCAGACACCTCGCTTTCGTATCTTAACTTTTTCCACGTAAACATCCGGCTGGGTTTTTTTAAGATCCTCTGCAAACACCAATGCATCCTTCTCTTTTGCTTCTGGGAAAGCTTTTATTTGAATAGCATATTTATGATTTTTTGTAACTTGTGGCTGAACACCCGTAAGCAATTCTTTAGTCTGAGCATTAAAATTTTTCTCTTCAACAGGCAAAACTGCCGTCGATTGGACATTCTGATTTGTAGAAGTTTCTGCCGGAACGATTACAGGAACTGGTGAAATCACAGTCAGTTCGGTATCCGGCTTCAAAGGCGTTTCTTTAATAACGGCCGAGGGTGCAGTTGAAACCGTAGTTAGTTGGACATCTGCCTTCGCAGGTGTTTCTTTAGTCATATTTGGAGAAACAACTGAAGCAGCAGTTTGTTGTGCGTTTGATTTCAGAGTGGTTTCACTTGCAGCTTTTGAAGGAACAGAGGACCGTGACAACTCACCTTCACTACCGGGCATTTGAATTATATTGACAGGTTCGGCCTTCTGCACCTCCGGCAATGCTGAGAATTGACTAGACGCCTCTTCCACATTTACCCCTTCTTTTAATTTAATGTGGTACGTATTCTCCTTGACAGTTTTTATAATCGAAGCGTTCTGACGAGTAATAACATCCCTAGCTGCTTTCTCCGTAACACCACTCTTGAATGTCACGATCAGTTCCCCTTCAACATAAAGTTTCTCTTTTTGAGTAAAATCATTTAGCTTATCTTTGGAAAGCTTGCCCAAGTGATCCGCCTCTGTCACTATATGGGGTGTCAGAAATACAAGAAGGTTCGTCTTGGTCTTCGTAACTGTCTTATATTTAAAAAGCCATCCGACTAAGGGAATATCACCGAAAAAAGGTACCTTCGTTGTTGTATCTTCGTCGCTATCCTGCATGAGGCCTCCGATGACAACTGTTTGTCTATCTTTAACAACTACCGATGTCTTCGTCGACCTTTTGGTAATTGTCGGGCCGACGGTAGTCAGAATAGTGTCCGACTGCCCGCTGACAAGGGCAGAGATTTCCTGATATATATCCATCTTCACGTAATCACCCTCAGAAACCTGGGGTGTAATCTTAAGAGTAATACCCACGTCCTGCCGAGTGATGTTGTTAAGCACTGTACCAGCAGTCGCGACATCCTGCTGTCTCGACGCAATAAAAGGCACATTTTGGCCGACAAGAATTTGTGCCTCTTTATTGTCTGATGTTAATATCTGCGGCGTCGAAAGTACGTTTACGGCATCCCTGAAATCACTTAAACTAAAGAGTACTGCAAGACCAGGAGCGGTCACATCTGATGTTGCCCCGGCAATGAACGTCTGTGGTATAGTAAAGTAATTGGAGAGACCTCCCATAGTAAGACCTGTCAGACCGGAAACAATAGAGCTGATCGTGGTTGTGTCTACAGTTCCGACTCCTGCAACAAAGACCGGCTCTCCACCTGACCTTACGGCAGCCCGCCATTGTGTACCCAGATTAAGGAGTTTATTCACAGATATCTCTGCAATCATGACCTCAACAAATACCTGTCTACGCCTCTTATCCAGTTTTTGAATGATCGGCAGTATATTCTGATAGTCGGAAGGGGATGCAACAATAATGAGGGCATTGGATGCCTTGTCCGGTGTTATGGTAATCCCGCTGACGGACTCAAATGCTGAGGCAACTGTGGGCTGCTTCTGTGGTTGTGTCTGTGCCGACTTAATGAGTGTTTCCAAAACTTTTGACAGGTCAGTTGCATCAGCGTTTTCAAGGAAATAGATGTTAATCGATCCCCTGGTTTCTGATGGCCTGTCAATGGTATCGATAATTGACATGACATTTGAGATATTGACGCCTGAGTCAATAACCAGGAGCAGATTACCTGGTCCGAATGCCGATATGTATCCGTCTTTCGATATTATTGGTTGGACCAATTTCATTACTTCTGCCGCTGAAATATATTTCAGGGAAATCAATTGGGCTGCATAGCTTGCATTGACTGGTTTCTTCTCCTTGTCAAATTTTAACCCTTTCTGTTTTGCCTCTGACGTGGGAATAATGGAATAAGCATCCATACTTGTAGGAACAACTGTAAATCCCTTCATTTCCAGAACGGCAGTAAACAAATTGAATGTATCGGATACGCTCAGTTTCGTTGGTGCAATTATCGTTATCTTGCCTTTTACACGCTCATCGAGAATGAAATTTTTGTGGGTTATTTCACTCACAAACTTTGTGATGACTGGAAGATCGACATCTACAAAGTTGAATGTGACCTTGCTATTCATATTGAATGCCGCCATCGTATCGGCTGACATTGTCAAAACACACATCAGAAAAATTATCATTAAGACTCTTTTTACTATTATCATATACATAGTTTACCGGTTTTCCTTATCTGATTTGATAATTGAGAGTCGTCCTGTTACCGTCTCTGATTATGTCCAGCTGTACTTTATCCATTCCCTTCAAGGCCATAAAGGTTTGAAGTGCATTCTCTGGATTTGAAATGCTGGAATCATTGATCCGCAAAAGAATATCGCCATTCTTTAGACCCAAGTTATCATAGACACCGTTTTTTCTGATTTCCTGCAGAATAAATCCATCTGGTTTACCATTTACCATGTTAGGGATAAGCTTTGCATCCGTCATGATCTGAGCTGGATTATCCAACGTAACCAAAGCTGCCTTCTGGTCAATGATGTACTCTCCTTTTCCGACCGATTGCACCGACCCTGCTATTCCTGTTGCAGCTTTGGAGATCTGCGTATTACTTAAGGTAAACAGATCGGTCATATCAACTTTAATCAATTTTCCATCTTTATGAATGACTACACTGTTTTTTTCAACCTTTTTAAGCTCACCGGATCCGAACACATTCTCACCTGTCTTGAACATTGCCTGTTTGCCGTCGCTGCCGATAAAGACCGCATAGCCATATTCATCATTCCCGGAAATTGTTCCGACGAGCTTTATTTCAGGATTTGATGTTTGGACTCCCTGGGAAGGCCCTCGCTTTAACGAACCAGCAGATACGCCAAAGGGATTGGTTTGTAGAAGTGTCTCATACTCCTTAATATCTTTATTTTCTTGTTTCATTGATGCAATCGGGGCAACTGAGACCGATTTCATATCTTTTTTTTGAACCACTGTGATTATATTTCGGACAAAAAACCAAAGAACAATAATAAGGAATAACCCTAAAGTAACATTCAGGGCACTTACTATCTTCAAATAATGCTGTTTTATGTTTATTGATTCCATTCCGAAAACTAATTCAATTGGTTACTAAGTCGCCTCTCAAGGTTGTTTCAGAATTAACATAAAATATTCAAAATTTATACCAAATACTACGAGTTGTGGAAAAATATATATCAAAATAATCAATTTCCCCATGACTAACAAGATTTATCCGTAAGTCGGCCGTAACAATTTACACTTTTAACGCAAGCAATAGAACAAAATTAATTAATGTTAAATCATATCAATTAATGTTAGCATAAAAAAAGATAAATGTCATTAAAAACATTATATTTTTTGAAATCATTTCCCCTTATTCACAGGCATACTGTTCCTATATAATCTAAAAGTCATCCCTTTTCACATAAGGACAAATGATTTATAAACCCCGCCAGGGAGACCCGCCCCGTTTAAGGTGTGGAATGAGAAGCGGAAATACCTTGATTTTTGGGCATAAATAATGTTTATAGAAACCATGAGACGCGCCTACATTTACAAAGCCGTCATCAACAAAGCGACTGGGGTAAACTGCTTCAGGTGGCTCAGCCTCTGCCATACCCTCTATAACGCTGCCCTTGAGCAAAGAATCGACACATACCGGAGGTGCGGGGTCTCCCTCAGGCTATCACTAGGCGATGGAACTTCCAGCCCTCAAGCAGGAATTCCCTGAATTCAAGACAGTGGGATCCCAGGATCTCCAGGATGTCATCGAGCGCCTGGACAGGGCCTTCGCCAATTTCTTCCGGAAGGTCCGTGAGAAGAACAGGAAGGCGGACTTCCCCCGGGTCAAATCCCGGGACAGATACGATTCGTTCACGCTGAAGCAGGCTGGCTGGAAACTCGATGGTCGGTATCTCCATATCAGCAACGTCGGCAGGTTGACGCTCTTCCTCTCCAGACCTGTCGAAGGAGAGATCAAAACGGTCACTGTCAGGAGAACTGCCGCCAGCAAGTGGCTCGTTGTCTTTTCCTGTGATAATGTCCCCACCAGGGAATTCCCCGGGCCTGTTCACGAAGCCGGGGGCATCGACGTAGGAGCAACAACCTTTCTCGCCGACTCCTACGGGAATGTTGTCGAGAACCCGAAATACTTCCGGAGGGTCCAAAAACACCTGGCCAGACGCCAGCGGTCCCTTTCCAGAAAGAAGAAAGGATCCAAGAGACTGAAGAAGGCCAGGATCCTCGTTGCCAAAGCTTATGAGAAGGTCACGGACAAGAGGCGCGACTTCTGCCATAAGACTGCTCTCTGGTATGTCATAAGATACAACATGATCTGTGTGGAATCGCTCATGATACTAAACATGGTCCGGAACCGGCATCTCGCCAAGTCCATAATGGACAGCGCATGGGGGATTTTCCTCGCGATCCTTTCCGCCAAAG
>DASPQI010000196.1:0-4532 GCA_035625045.1 Syntrophales bacterium
ACTTCCGCTTCGACAGGCGCCGGTTTGGCTTCCTCGACAACCGGACGCACAGTCCGCCTTCTGATAACTGTGGATTTAATCCTCTGTTCAACCCTTTCATGCGGTTCATTGGAGAGCAATTCCGACTGTATTTTATCCAGGTCTGCGTCCTCGAGTGTACTCTGGGGGGCTTTCACAGCGATGCCGAGTTTTTCCAAGCGCGCTATCAGTTCCTTGCTGTCAATACCCAGCTCTTTGGCTAACTCGTAAACTCTTTTCTTCGTCATTCTTGAAATCCTCGTAAATAATTAAAACAATGGTAATATAAAAGACCTTTGCGAAAAGTCACTTTATAGTAAACTATCCTTTGCTTATTCTTTTTTTCAAGGGCTCTTTGTTCCACTTGTCTCTTGATCGATGATTCTGACTGCTTCATCGATCCATTGTGACGCGCTCTTTTCACCTACCCCTTGAATATTTGACAGCATATCGGGATCGGTTGTTGCGATCATCGCAATGCTTTTAAACCCTTCACTATATAATTTCTCCGCCATAGCCTCGTCTATGCCGGATATTTTCATAAGGGATTTAAATCCTTCTTCTTGCTGCGATGCGGCCATGGATTCACTCTTAACGTCGATCTTCCATCCCGTCAATTTAACGGCCAGCCTGACGTTTTGCCCGTTTTTCCCTATAGCCAGAGATAACTGATCATCGGGAACTATCACTTCCATGGACCGATTCTCATCATCTATGATTACCCGGTTAACCTTAGCCGGCGAAAGGGCGCTGCAAACATAATTAGCGTTATCGACAGAATAAGGGACGATATCAATTTTTTCTCCCCTCAATTCCTGGACCACGCTCTGCACGCGGGAACCCCTCATGCCTACACAGGCGCCCACCGGGTCAATATCTTTGTCTTTTGTCCTGACAGAGATCTTGGCGCGTTTCCCTGGTTCTCTTGCTACATTTACAATGTCGATTAGCCCTTCTGATATCTCCGGTACCTCTACTTCAAACAGGGCCTTAAGGAAGCCCGGATGCGTGCGGGAAAGTATGATCTGAGGGCCTTTAGATATTCTTTTAACATCGCACACAAATGCGCGAATCCGGTCCCCCCGCTTGTAAGTCTCCCGATAAATCTGCTCCGATGTAGGTATCACACCTTCAGCTCGACCAAGGTTAACGATAATATTCCCGCCGTCAAATCTTTGAACAAACCCGCTTACCAGTTCACCTTTTTTATCTTTGTATTCATCATAGACGTTATCTCGCTCAGCGTCTTTAACCTTCTGTATTATTATCTGTTTGGCGGTTTGAACGGCGATTCTTCCGAAGGTACTCGTATCAATTTTCATTCCGAGACTGTCTCCGCGTTGCGCTTCTTCATCTAAATCGCGTCTTGCCTGTTCTACCGAAACCTGCATATCCGGATCTAATACTTTATCCACTACAGTTTTGAACTGAAATACTTCAATCTCTCCTACTTCCTCATTATAGTGGGCTTCGATATCTACTTGGGGACCCAATTTTTTCCGCGCAGCGGTTAGCATAGCCGATTCCAGTGCCTCTACAATGACACCTTTGTCTATACCTCTATCCTTACCCATCTGCTCAATCAGACGTTTAAGTTCTGGTAACATTGCGAATCCTCCATATTCATATCAGAATTCATATTCTAGATTAGCCTTAGCTATCAAATCTCTTGGTATGTGATAACTCTTTCCTGAAACATCGACAATCAGAGTCTTCCTGCCGTTTTCATCCAGATAATCAATCAGCTTTCCCCGAAAATTCCTGCTTCCTTCAATTTTTTCATTCACCTTTATATTTACTTTGTGTCCAAGGTATTTTATGAAATCCTTATCCCTGGTAAGCGGACGATCCAGACCAGGTGAGGAGACCTCCAGGGTATAGGGGCCGGGAGGCACATCATGAACATCGAGGATATCCCCCACCTGTTTACTAATCTCGGAACAGTCATCAATGGTAACCCCCCCAGCCTTATCTATATAGATTCTTATCAGCCAGCGAGATTTCATCTTCAGGCATTCGAGATCAACCAATTCCATACCCTCAGATTCAAGTAAGGGCTCGATAAGCTGCCTTATCTCTTCCCGGTAAATATGCATAATATCGGCCTTTTTTGCTAGGCTCTTGTACCTTCTTGGAAAAAAAAAGTGGGCAACCGCCCACTCATCACGTACGTACAAGATGATTTTCGGAGAATTTCTAACACAGAAAAAAGTCGATTGCAAGAGAAAATTGAGATATTTGCATACCATGTAAACATGTCTGATAAATTAATCCATTTCATTCTCTCTCCGAGGTTCTCTTATGAATTTTCTCTTGACAAAAAAAGTATCAATTGATACCATTTACGCAAATGAACCCTTCTCATAAAGCTCTAACTGGAAAGATACGCCAGGCAATCAAAGCTTTGGAAGCAGGCAGTATTGCTTTTATCCAGCAAGATGTCATTGCAGCGGACCTTTTAGAACTTGGATATGAATTTGACAAGGTGCCCGATTTTCTCATGGAGCTTCTTGAGGACATTACCCCAGCTCAATATGTTGGTACCAGTCCACCACAAAGGTCTTATGAGAAGGAAATTTCAGGATGTGACATTACGCATTTAAGGTCGAGAGCCGGTCCGTAGGATGTACGATATATTTCAAATTTGCCTTGGTCGATAATTTCCTGTGGATAGCCTCTCTACACGAAGATAGGTCCAGTGAAAGGGAGAAGTAATATGAAAGAAGTAATATTGAATTGCCCTAGCGGTCATGGGGAAATGAAGATAAAGCGTAAGCTGAATCATATCAAATTCCGTGGTGTGGACATCAGCTATACAGTGGATTGTTATGTATGCCAAACCTGTTCCCTCGAAGCAGGGACATTAGGACAAACAGCCGAAACGCAAAAGGCTATTGCGGATGCGTATCGAAAAAAAGTTGGGCTGTTAACAAGTACAGAACTTGTAGATTATCGAAAAAAACATAAGCTCACACAAGAGGACTTAGCCAATAGAATGAATGTGGGTATTGCAAGTATCAAGCGGTGGGAAGGCTCTATCATTCAGAGCAGATCGATGGACAAAATGCTGCGCTTCACGCTTTCAGGCGGGATTTGTGGAGATCCATGCGCCGGCAACAGACCTTTTTCAATTCCAAGAATCAAAATCGTTATGAAGCAACTTGAAATGGAATTAAAGAGAAAGGTTCTAAAAAAAGGCGACAAAATGCTGTTTGCATCCAAATATGCCTGGTATATCGATATGGTTGCATTTAGAGAGACCGGTCAGAGTATGACTGGTGCTACTTATGCAGCCTTGCCCTACGGTCCTCAACTGAATAACTATAAGGAATTGGTAGATGAGATTATCGGTGCAGACGAGAACGAAGCAGAGCGGTTAACAGATGAAGAAAAAAGAATAATTCGGAAGGTTGCAGTGAAATTTCCCCGAAGCCAGCATGTTTATGATGCAGCGCATCGGGAACTCATATGGAAAGAAAAGACGAAAGGGGCTATGATTCCTTATACAGATGCATCGAGGCTTACGGAAATCTAGATGAAGCGGAATACTGGGAATAGGCCACTCGTCATTCTTCGGCAAGGGCGCTAAGGGCTCATAGGACACCGGAAGAGATAAGATGTGCCACAATGCACAGTATGAAGCATTTGAAAGGTATTCCAGCATGGAAACGGATAATCTAAAAAGTATATATAAAAATACAGGTAATATAATTAAGATTGATGACTCGAGTAGAGAAAGAACATAAGACCAAATAAGCAAGTGGTGACTACAATGTCAAAAAATTTAGTGTATTTAAGGGAATATAGCAAATATTATCGTCGAATTTACAGGCACAAGAAAATGCCATGGGAGAAACTACAAGAAAATGCTGTAGGAAAGAAAAGTGAGTATACGAATGAAGAAAAGACAGTGATGGTTGTCGCTGAGAATATGCAGGAAATATCTTACATACTGAACTATTTGAATGATAGTAAACTATTCTTATATCTAAATCCGTCGCCCTTCATAAAAACTAAAATTCCGACCGCCAGATATTTAAACTACCATATGCACAACTACTTCAACAATGTTTACATACTTAAGGAAAGAATGACAGGATTCTTGCAGAGGATTAAAAGATCATCGAAAGATATTGAGATAAGAAAAAGTACAAATTCATTAAGTCGACATGTTGAAAAATTTTTTGAGAAATATGAGACAATTAGACATGCACACACTCATCGGATCAGATACATCGATACGGATATTTCAATATTAGAATCTTTTGAGGGGGTATATAGTTCAGACTTCTGGAATGATAAAAAAATCATCAAAAAAGTCCATGTGTCGATGGCGTATTCTGAAGTGAAAAAAGTTTGGCTAGAATTTATGAAAGAGTCAAATGTCGCAATAAGTCGTTTGGTATCTGAATATTTGGATTTTATAATTAAGGCGATTTTAGAGAAGAACGGGTCAATTAGAATTATTTTGAGAAAGTTCTCTTATGAATAGGATAGAAATATTACGGAAAATT
>DASPQI010000197.1:0-3736 GCA_035625045.1 Syntrophales bacterium
ACCATGTTTCAAGTAGCATTCAGCGAATAAACTGATTGAAGGACTGTCACGATAAGTATTTGAAGTGGCCACATTATGAACCTAATACAAAAAATTTCAGGCAAACAGGTTCTTCATTTTCATCATGAGCACCATGTCACCTTCCACACTATATTTTCCTTCCATAAAAGCCTTCTGGCTGTCGATCTCTTTATTGGCAATAGCAACCCAGATTTCCGAAGGCGTCTTTATTGTCAGTGTCGGCTCCTTATGCTCACCCTCAGTTAATGTGCATTTGCCTTCGTCAATGGTTACGAACCAATTGCCAGGCTGTTTTCCCGTAACAGTAAATTGAATAACCGCATGAAGAGATTCCGCTGCTTTCGCGTTGAATCTCGCTATCATCCCCTTTAAGACCAATTTGATGTCATATACGGTGCTGTTTTGCGCCAAGCCTTCAGCCTTACCCGAAAGATAGCTGTCCCACCATAAATTGGCCATTTCGGCAATATCAGCAGGCTGGATAATTGGATCCCTGACAATTGCCTCTGTCGACGAAGAAATGCGGCCGTCTCTTACCAACTCCACACCAGCCTGTTCCAGCGCATCATGCAAAGCTTTTCTTTGTTCCCGGAACACCTGCTGCCTGAGCAGTTCGCCTGCCGGCACCAGAATTTCACCAACCAGTATTGTCTTACTGCTTTTTTCCAGATGGCGGAATACCTGGCGCAGCCCTTCAAAATATTGAGTATCCGGAAAGCCGCAATTGGAAATTAAAACCATCTTCCTGTTGTTTTCATAGCGCGGCGGATGGCGATAAAAATCCCCTTCTTTGATCAGATGCGGATCAGTAAGGGGAAGCATTCTTTCCTGAAACGCCTTCATCAGAGCCGTCATATTATAATTATAAAGCGGCGTTGCATAAACGATTACATCACATTCCCTCACTTTCTGCAGCAAACCCGTCATATCATCATCGATGGCACAGACGCCTGGAGTCTTTGTCCAGCATGCATAGCAACCCAGGCACGGTCTGATCTTTTTTTCATTCAGGTAAATTGTCTCAACTTGTGCGCCGGCTTTTTGAGCCCCTTTAAAAAAATCATGAAGAATAATTTCCGTATTGCCTTGCCGGCCGCGCGGGCTCCCTTGAATAGCCAGTATTTTCATTTCCTGTAACCCCTTCTTCTCTACTCTTTTGTCTGCTGGCTGCGGAGAAAATATTTCCCCCATTCTCAAGAGAAGTTCCATATCTCCTTCCACATTGTATAAACCATTCATGAATGCTTGTTGGCGGTTGATCTCGCCCTTGGCTATCTTCATCCAGATATCGGCTGGAGCAATAATTGATAAGTTCGGTGACGGCGCATCGCCTTCCTGCGCAGAACACTTCTGTTCAGAAATTGTCAGAAACAGGTTTCCGCCGCCATCCCCGGAAAAACGAAATTGAATGACTGCCCGCAAATCACCGGCTACTGCTCTATTAAACCTGAGAGGCATTTTCATTACTAACTCCCGGGCCGTTTTTGGCAGATCTTCTAAATTTGCCGGCGGTGTCTGCGGCTGATTCTTTATGTAGTAAAACGGATAGAGCCGGGAAAAGGGAATGCCGATTGCCAAAATTAAAATAAACGGAATCACGATAGCAAATAAAGGCTTTCCCTGACCAACAAAGCTGGAAAGGCAGGCCGCCAGCATGATTATGCAAAACACATAGGTGATGTGCAGGTTGATAATTTTAAACTGCGGTGTTTTCCAGACCGTTTCAGGCTGCCATTGCTTTGCAATTGCATAGGTAAATGGATCGTAGCCGAAAAGCTGTGGCAGCAAGGTTGTCAAAAAAAGAACAAAATAGAGGATGGTTGTCGAGTTTGCCACAAACATATCGGCAACTGAGGCCGGCAACAGATAGACCCAGGCGGTTCCTGCCGTCAGAAATCCCAGAAAGGCCCATTCCAGATAAGTAGTGTGTTTAGTCGTCTTTCTGGATATAGCCAACTGGATGATGGCAAGGGTCAAACCGACGACAACGGCAACCTTAGCTTGCATCAGTGTTGCATCGCCGGTGCGTGCGATTATCTTGAAAGTAGCAACCGGTAAAAACGATGTGATGAAAAGAAGTGTTTTGGTATTTATCATGTATCCTTCTTGTTCACAAAAACAAACTCCGGATACCCCGCACGGAAGTGCGGAGTATTTTTTACTTTGAAATCAGCAGAAACAATTCATTGCCATCTGATCGCACTAAGTATTAAAATAAAACGTTCCGGCATAAAGAGTACACGATATATTAAATAGTGTCCATCCGGAAACTGTAAGTATTTAAAAAATATTATCCCAGATTACGCAATAAATGTATAATTTCTATTGCGTAGCAATAGAAATTCCTTTAGAAAACCTTTTATAAATCAGTGGGATGTGATGACATAGAGTTTTTGTGGAGGCCGTAAGACGGGAGTAAGATTTGCTTACAGGTGATTCTATGGATTTTGAGATTGGATTTACTGACAAGGAGATAACGCCGTGGGGCGGGATGGCATTGATGAAGAAGATGCTGGATCAGTCCCAGATTGACGGTCTTTTGAGTTCATTAGAGTTACCGCGGCTACAATCCTGAACAGATCATTAAGAGTTTTTGGGTAAGCGTATGGTGTGGTGCGAACCGATTTCTGCATACGGAGGTAACGCGACAGGATGCTGTTATCCGGCGGATATTCGGCTGGCGGAGAGTCTGTGGCCAGGACACATATAAGAGATTTTTTCACAAGTTTACGCAGGGTCTGAATCAGAGGGTGTTTACCTTAATGTATCAATGGTTTTTCCAGGGGATTCGATTTGACAACTACACTTTGGATTTGGATTCGTCGGTGCTGACGCGATACGGCGATCAGGAGGGTGCGGAGCGTGGATATAATCCGACCAAGCGTGGGAGGAAGTTACATCATCCGCTGATGGCGTTTATTGCGGACTGCCGCATGGTGGCGAATCTATGGTTGCGCAGCGGCAGTTCACATACGGCGAACAATCTGTCGGGTTTTGTAGAGGACACATTTGAGAAGCTTCGGGGCAAGAAGATCGGGCTGTTGCGGAGAGACAGCGGGTTCTACGGTGAGAAGATATTCCGGTATTTGGAAGGGCGCGATGAACCAATCAGTTACATTATTGCAGCGCGCTTGTATAAGCCTGTACAGCTGAAGATTGCCGGCCAGAAGGCGTGGCTTACTTTAGATACTGGGGTTGATATAGGAGAGACGGAATATTCAGGCATGGATGGTCAGAAGCTGCGGAGGATGATCATCGTCAGGCAGCATGTACAGGAGAGGCCTAAAGCTGCGGGGATGCAGTTGAGACTATTTCAGGGCAGTGACATATACAATAATTACCGGTATCACTGTTTTATTACGAATCTTACTTTGCCAGCGCAGCAGGTGTGGAATCTGTACCGGCATAGGGCGGATGCGGAGAACCGGATAAAGGAACTCAAGAATGATTTCGGTTTTGACAGTTTTAACATGCAGAGTTTCTATGGCACCGAGGCGGCATTGAACATGGTGATGATGGCCTACAATCTGATGAGTTTATTTCGTCAGGTGATTATGGAAAGCAAGGTACAACCCAAGTTATCGACCTTACGATACCGGCTTTTTGCGATAGGCGCATACATGGTGAAAGAGGGCAACAGCCGTATCTTGAAATTGTCTTTAGCTATGAAACGGAGGGCGTGGTTCTTGGGTCTTTGGGGCAAAGCATCTCAGTT
>DASPQI010000198.1:0-5565 GCA_035625045.1 Syntrophales bacterium
TTACTTGATCTTGCTCAGTTTGTCATAGGCCACACCAAGGCCGTATCGCGCTTCCTCAAAATCGGGCTTAATCCGCAGCGCTTCCCGAAAACAGGTAACGGCCTGTTGGAGCTGCCCAAGTTTGTCATAGACCACGCCAAGGTTGTTCCACGCTTCCCCGAAATCCGGCTTGATCCTGAGCGCTTCCCGGTAATAAGATATTGCTTGTTGGGGCTGGCCGAGCTTGTCGTAGACCACGCCAAGGTTGTACCACGCACCAACGTAATCTGGCTTGAACTTCAGCGCCTCCCGGTAATAAACGATTGCCTGTTGGCGTTGGCCGAGCTTGTCGTAGACCACGCCAAGGTTGTTCCACGCATCAGCATGATCCGGCTTGATCCGCAGCGCCTCCCGGTAATAAACGATTGCCTGTTGGGGCTGGCCGAGCTTGTCGTAGACCACGCCAAGGTTGTTCCACGCATCAACATCATCCGGCTTGGTCCTGAGCGCCTCCCGGTAATAAGATATTGCTTGTCCGGGCTGGCCGAGTTTCTCGTAGGCCACGCCAAGGTTGTACCACGCCTTGTTCAAATCTGGCTTGATCCGTAGAGCCTCGCGGTAATATGTAATCGCTTGTTGGGGCTGGCCGAGCTTGTCGTAGGTGACGCCCAGATTGTTCCACGCCAACCAGTTGTCCTGTGTGACCGTCAATGCTCTCGAGAACAGTGTGACGCCGTCACGCCAGTAACCTGTTTGGCTCCAGGCAATCACAGAAAGCACCACCACCCCACCTCCTAACAGCCCCAGCACGAGCCGCCGGAATCGTCCGGTCGAAAACACATTGGGGATACCCCAAGCCATGGCGATGAATAACCCGATCAACGGCACGTATGTGTATCGGTCCGCCATAGCCTGGTTACCTACCTGGACCAATCCGATCACAGGAACCAGCGTTCCTAAATACCACAGCCATCCCACAATGAGGTATGGCCGACGCTGACCTTGCCACCATGCCAGGAAGGAAAGTCCACCCAGCAGAAGGACAGCCCCAGTAATCTCCCATCCTGGGATGTCTGCATGGGTACTCGCTGGATGGGGGTAGAACATAGAAAGTGAGGAAGGCCAAACCATCTTCCACAGATAGGCCAGATAGGATACAAGCGCATTGGAAATCCTCACTCCGAAAGGTATGTAATCGAGGGACCGGACTGCACCCCCTTTGGTCTGCGCGAGAAATGTGATGAAAGAGGAAATTGCCGACAACACCAGAAGCGGGAGTTTCTCCCATACCAACTGCGAAAACGCCGACAAAGAAAACTGCCAGGACGGAGTATCCGACGCATTCGCAGGGGTCACTCGCCCCAGTGGCCACCAGTCCAGCAAAAGAAGCACAAACGGCAGCGTTATCAGCATCGGCTTGCACATCAGTCCCATTGTAAAGATTACGAGCACAGATAAGTATCGTTTCAAGCCAGGCCGCCGGATGTATCGCAAATACGCACCCATCGTCAGAATCCAAAACAGGGTGCTCAGTACGTCTTTTCGCTCCGCTATCCATGCCACCGACTCCACGTGCAGTGGGTGAACCCCAAAAAGGGCCGCCACGAAGGCACTCTGCCATAGGCCCCTCGTCATCCCCCACAACACCAAGAAAAGCAGTTCCGTGTTCAGCAGGTGGTACAGCATATTCATGCGGTGGTGCCATGCCGCTGAGGAACCAAACAATTCCGTATCCACCATGTATGACAACCAAGTCAGAGGATGCCAGTTAGAGGCCTGGAAGGTTGTGAAGGCCCATTTAACAGTATCTTCGGTTAGACCCCTTTTGACATGAGAATTCTCGTAAACATAGATATCGTCGTCGCACACGATAAAGGAATAGCCCCCCACCTGCCAATATACGGACAAGACCAGGAGGGCCAATATAGCTACCACGAGACATTTGGCAACGATTGAGGTTCTATGCGTCGATACAGTAGGATTGCTCATGGAGATCCTTTCACCCTTCTCTCCGTTTCAGCACATACACATTAAACTCCGATGGTGGCCTATTAATTCTGGGATCGTCATCCCAATATGCCTGGTAACTGCCATCCGTAAGCATATCCACAAGCCCTACGGTGTGATAATTTGAGTTAAGGTATCTTTGCGCCCACTTAAAGATAGTCGTGTCGGAATTCGGTCTTAGAAGCCAAGAATAAGGGACATTGACAAACACGACATATTTTGGGCAAGTTTCCTCAATCTCGTGGATCATATCAAGTTGCATCTTGGAGGCATAATCCTGAGGTTCCATTAAACCGTAGACGTAGATATACCCGGTCGCGGATTTCCTGTTGGCATAAAAGTAGATCTGAGGCTCGGAGCCAATTACTGCGATTTTGTCGTGTTCCATTGAATGGTTCTTTATATACTCTGCGATTTCTATGGATTCAGGGAATGGGTTCTCGCCGTACATCATGCGACATGCCTCTGCCGGAGTTGCCGTAAAGAAAAACCGGCTCAATGTGAAGATGGGACCGATGATGGCCGCTGCTACGACCAAGACCGGAAGTATTTGTACTGGCGAAGGCATTTTTTTATCAGATAGAAATTGCATCGTGGCGCTTGCGGCGACACCGGCCAGCAGCGCTACCGCCGGGAGCATCGTCACAAAATAGTGACTTCGGAAGAAGAAACCAGGGCAAATCGTCAGGAATGAAAATGAGATACTTCCTATTAAAAAAAACCCGTTTGATCGAGCCTTCTCATTCCAGAAAATCGCCGTCAAACCGATTCCAGCCATCGCCCAAAGCAATCCCCAAGGGTTTATCGCCCTTGCCGCCAGGAACATAAAATTGTGCACAGCGTAGGATAAGGGAACTTGTGACACATATTGGGACCCGTAAGTAAAGGTCCAGAACCAGAATCTTGAGAAGACCCCGACGGCATAGAATACTGCACAACTCAGGACAAAGGGAATCGCCGAAGCGAGCATAAGCAAACTGGTTCCGCCTGCCAGTCTCTTCAAATCAAACGGATGTCTCCATAGGATGCTCCATATGAAATAGATCAGCCCAAAAGCGATAAAGAAAACGGCATGTTGTTTCATGATAAATGCTAAACCATATAACAATCCGCTTAGAAAGAGGGTCCACCATCTACCCGAATCAAGCGACCTCAACAATAGAAGGGTTCCACAGAGGGCAAAAGGTACAATAAACTGCGTCGCATGGGCGGCAGTTCCCAAGACTGAAGGACTTAAAGAAAGGAGGCCGTAGCCTGCTGCCGCCACAACGCCAGCAGTATCATCGAAAAGACGACGGGTGAGCAGAAACAAAAGGATAATGGCAATTGCGTTGACAACCATTAAACCGAGATGGATACCGGCGATCGTTTGACCGAAAATTGCCATCAGCAGGGCATATGCGGCATAAATGCCAGGCAGCTTCATATTATACGCCTGCAGGTATGGGGGGATTCCTTGGAGCATCAGTTGCCCCATATAGGCAAATTCGCCCTCGTCGCGTTCCAACGGAATTTGCAGCAATCTAATGCGAATGGCTGCAACAAAAACGAGAATGATAGCAACTACGACCCATGGCCAGTACTTTAATATACTCGCCTGTGGAACTGGGTCATCGGTCTGTTTTCCGTAGTCCATCTAATGCTGTACCTTTCTCGCCTTAAGAAAAAATCGGAAAGAAGATAAATAAACCGACACGCCTTCCAGCGAGCTGAATGGTATACTACGATGTCTTTCGGTAATCCCCACGGCTGAAATATTTCTCCAGCCACACGTACAAGCAGATGAACAGATAGCGGCTCCCCATCTCCTTGATCTTTAGCTTCGCCACACCAGAGCGGCGGTTGCGCCAGGTGATGGGAATCATTGTCCAACTGTAACCTCCCACGATGGCCTTAAGGGGGATCTCGACTGTCAGGTTAAAATGGGGCGCAATCAACGGACGGCAGCCGTTAATGACACTTCGCCGGTAGGCTCTGAAGGCATTCGTCGTATCGTTAAGCTTAACTCCGAATAGAAATTTAATGAAGAGGTTGGCCATCCGATTGAGGGCCAGCTTAATGGGGGGGATAATCGATCACACCACCCCCTTTCATGAAGCGGCTGCCAAAGACGCAGTCATAGCCATTCTGCAACTCCTGCCAATAGCGCACGACATCCCGGCAATCATCCGATTCGTCACCCATCATCACCACAACAGCATCTTCCGTCATGCGATCGAGCCCGAAGCTGACGGCCCGACCGAAACCGTTTGCTCCGGTGTTCCGTATTGGCTGTAGCTCCGTGATTCGCTGCTTGAGATCTTGCATCAGTTCCCACGTGCGATCCGTGCTCCCATCGTCTATTATTTTGATTTCGTGAGGGATGCCATGCAGGCGCAGCTCCACATGAAGATGCTCTACGGTAGAACAAATACAACCCTCCTCGTCGCGGGCCGGTATGATCACCGACAGAAGGCGCAGAGGATCTTCGGAATTCACTGCCGTCTTCACGCGACCCCCGATAGCTCTAACCAGCAGGTACGACCATGGGTAGATTGCCGACACCACAGCCAGAAGCACGAAGCGTCCGCGTGAAACTGCCCATAAGAACAAGAGGGCCAAAGTAATTGACATGGGTTGAGGCCGGACAAGAGAGAAGCGAAAGACGGAAATGTCTGCGGTGATAAGGGGCAAGAGAGCCCAGAGTCCTGCAAAACGAACCTTTTCTTGACGCAAAACGAAATAGATTGCAAAAAGCATTACGGCCTCAAGAAACATGCCAACAATCTTCGCAGCCAGGATCCAGCTTAGGTTGGCTAAAGGTACGAATAGCAGGTGAAATAAAAGTTCTTTATCTGCGTAATGGTTTGATAGCCAACTGAACGGAGTCCATGGAAAGGTGTGCAGAATTCCATGTAGCTGAATGAGATGTCTGACAGCAACATGGTATGCAGTGTCCTCGTCCCAAGGTACTGAGACGAAATAAAACTGAATCACACCAGCGATGAATAAGTAAACGGCTGCCCAGCATGGTGCTGTCCATCGGCCTGGCGAAAATGACTTTATCTCTTCTCCCATTAACTTGAGTTCGGGCTCACAATCAAACTACAGCAGATCGCTGTAAGGTCAGGCCTGCAAGAATCACCCTTTGCTTAACACTTGCTTTGTTCGATTTCCGTGACCTTCACTTTATGGGCCAATTGGGAATTTGGCTACATGAATATTAAAGGACTTGACCCCCTATTTCTACAAACAGGTACAGGTTATTAAAGGGGTTATGAATTTGAGACTCTTCGGCTGGCGCCCCAGAGTAACATGACGAAACCGTCTTAAACAAGAGGGGATAAACGTAAACGGGCACTCTGCACTCAGCGCTATGTCTCATGTGGAACTTTTCAAGACTCGGCGAGGCCGAATTTCTGCATTCGGTATCGGAGGGCATCTCGACTGATATCCAATAGTTTAGCTGCCCTGGTTTGATTGCCATTCGTCATCTTAAGGGCTTGCTTCACCAGGGCTTCCTCCACCTTTTCCATCGAAATTCCTTCCGGCGGAATTCGGATCCCTTCAATAACCCCTCCCTGTTTTGAAGCCTGTCCA
>DASPQI010000199.1:0-5212 GCA_035625045.1 Syntrophales bacterium
AGTTTGCCCCCCTCAGTCCTGTACCTGGTGTTGATGCCCTTTTGATAATCAGAAAACTCAAAGATGAGCTAAAAATATTCTAACGGAGACAGATAATGGCAAAAAGGTCATTGGGCAAGGCTTATGAACCCCAGGAGTCGGAGGTCAAGTGGTACCGGTACTGGCTCGATCTCGATCTTTTCAGGGCTGAGGATACGAGCACAAAACCTCCGTTTTCGATGGTCATCCCTCCCCCAAATGTTACAGGTATGCTCCACATGGGGCATGCCCTGAACAATACCCTCCAGGATGTAATCACCAGGTATAGAAGGATGCAGGGGTGTAATGCCCTGTGGATGCCGGGAACGGATCATGCGGGTATCGCCACACAGAATGTTGTCGAGCAGGAGCTTGCCAAAGAGGGCATTACCAGGCATGATCTGGGCAGAGAAAAATTCATCGAGAGGGTGTGGGAATGGAAGGAGAAGTACGGGGGAGTTATTATAAACCAGTTAAAAAGGCTCGGGTGCTCCTGCGACTGGTCCAGGGAAGCCTTTACGATGGATGAGAGATTATCCAGGGCCGTAAGAGAAACCTTTGTACGTCTGTATAACGACGGATTGATCTATCGGGGGGACTATATTGTCAACTGGTGTCCCCGCTGCCACACGGCTATTTCAGATCTTGAAGTGGAATATGAGGAAAAAGGAAGTTTCCTCTGGAGCATCAGGTATCCCTATGAGGATGGCAGCGGTGACATTGTGGTTGCCACCACGCGTCCGGAGACCATGTTAGGGGATACGGCTGTCGCTGTCAACCCCGGGGATAAAAGGTATAAAGATAAGATCGGTAAGAAAGTAATTTTACCCCTTGTCGACAGGAGGATACCTGTCATTGCCGATAATCTTGTAAGCATGGAGTTTGGTTCGGGTGCGGTAAAAGTAACCCCTTCCTCTGATCCGAACGACTTTACCATCGCGGAGCGGCATAATTTGGAGATCGTCAAGATAATGGACGGCAGCGGGGTGATTACTGAGAATGGCGGCGTTTATCGGGGACAGGACCGCTATGAGGCCAGGGAAAATATTCTCAGGGCCCTCGAAGAGGGAGGATATCTTGTAGGAAAGGAGCCCTACGTACATAATGTGGGACGGTGTTATAGGTGCAAAACAGACATCGAGCCCATGGTTTCGAGACAGTGGTTTGTGAAGATAAAACCTCTGGCAAAGAAGGCGACTGCCGCGGTAGTCAAAGGTAAGACGAGGATCATACCGGTCGCGTGGGAAGGAACATACTTTGAATGGATGAATAATATCAGGGACTGGTGCATTTCCAGGCAGATCTGGTGGGGTCACAGAATCCCCGTATGGTATTGCGGCACCTGTGGAAAAGAAATCGTCTCTACCGCGGATCCCGATGAATGTCCGAACTGCAGCGGGACTGCGCTTACGCAGGAAGAAGATGTTCTTGATACCTGGTTCAGCTCCGCCCTCTGGCCTTTTTCAACCCTCGGGTGGCCGGATAAGACAAAGGCATTGAAGACATTTTACCCCACATCGCTTCTGGTTACGGGGTTTGACATCCTCTTCTTCTGGGTGGCAAGAATGATGATGATGGGGCTTTATGTCATGAAAAAAGTCCCGTTCAAGGATGTCTATCTCCATGCCCTCGTACGGGATGAGATGGGAGACAAGATGAGTAAATCGAAGGGGAATATCATCGATCCCCTGGAGATGATCGATAAGTTCGGCGCCGATGCCTTCAGGTTTACGCTGGCAGCTTTCACCGCGCAGGGCCGTGATATCAGGATGTCCGAAGAGCGGATTGAGGGTTACAAACATTTTGTAAACAAGATTTGGAATGCAACCCGGTTTTCCCTCATGAATCTGGAAGATTATCCGTCCGAAGGGGTTCATGCAGATAAAGGCGATGAGTCCCTTCCCGACAGGTGGATCAAGCACCGGCTGAATATAACTGTTTCGGATGTTATCAAGGCTCTGGATGAGTATCGATTTAATGATGCCGCCTCAAATATTTATCAGTTTGTCTGGCATGAATTCTGTGACTGGTATCTGGAATTAATCAAGCCGACACTTTATGGGAAAGGTGATCCCGCAAAGAGACGTACGGCGCAGCATACCCTGCTTGCCGTCATGAAGTCTTCCTTAAAATTGCTCCATCCCTTCATGCCTTTCGTCACGGAAGAGATATGGCAAACCCTGGCGGATGACGGGACTTCGATTATGGTCAGTGAATATCCCTTACCTGATGATACCTGTCAGGATGATGCTGCAGAGAAACAGATGAGTACTATTATGAATGCAATAACTTCTATCAGGAACATCAGGGGTGAGATGAATATAGCCCCATCGAAGAAATTAAAGGTCATGGTCTCTGTTCCTGATGATGAATCCGGTACGATCATTGGAATGGGGAATGGTTACATCATGAATCTGGCCAATCTTGAAGAGCTGACCGTAAATCGTAACGGAGAAGAACCCAAGAATGCCGCAACCGGCGTCGTCGGAACTATCCG
This sequence comes from Syntrophales bacterium, assembly GCA_035625045.1. Classification (GTDB taxonomy): domain Bacteria; phylum Desulfobacterota; class Syntrophia; order Syntrophales; family UBA2185; genus DATKLL01. The sequence goes on from DASPQI010000199.1 coordinate 2,516, forward strand.
GGTATATGTGTCGCTGGAAGGTGTAGTGGACATTGCCGGTGAGAAGGCAAGGCTCGAAAAGGAAATGGCCAGGGTGAATAAAGACCTGGCGACCATCTCGAAGAAGCTGGCCAATCGCGATTTCCTGGCGAAGGCCTCAAAGGCGGTAGTTGAAAGAGAAGAAGAGAAATTCAGGGAAGTCAAGGAGAAGCACGTTGTTCTGGAAACTGCCATAAAAAGACTTCAGGCAATGGGGTAAAAGGAATATCAAAATTTTTATCGCTCATTGCCGGGGGTTTTAGCTCCGCGGTAATCTCTTAGGTTATCAAGCTCATGATCGAAAAGTATATCATACACAGATTAATACAGTCTGCACTTGAAGAAGATATTGGTACTGGAGACATTACTACAACGTCAGTACTTGCCGGTGAAGAGATGGGAAAAGCGAAGGCCTTCGCCAAGGCAAACATTGTTGTGGCCGGTATCGATGTCTTTAGGGAGGTCTTTATTTTCCTGGATAAAAGCATCCAATTCTCAAGCCATTGTGAAGATGGCCGTGCAGTTAAAAAAGGAGGGATTCTTGCTGAAATATCCGGGAACCTTGGCAGCATCCTGACTGCTGAGAGGGTGGCCCTCAATTTCTTTCAGAGGATGTGCGGCATCGCTACGCTTACAAGACAATATGTCGATGAGGTAAAAGGGACGCCGGCAAAAATTCTCGATACGAGAAAAACTGTGCCGGGGCTCCGTTGTCTTGATAAGTATGCCGTGAGAATCGGCGGCGGCACTAATCATAGATACGGTCTTTATGACGGCGTCCTGATCAAAGACAACCACATTGCGGCGGCGGGCAGCATATCCAAAGCCCTCAGCAGAGTTCGCGCCCGCATACCGCATACACTGAAGGTGGAAGTGGAGGTCAAAAATCTTCAAGAAGTAGAGGAAGCCCTTGTCGCCGGTGCGGATGTAATAATGCTGGACAATATGACCGACGAGGATATGAAAAAGGCTGTGGCAATCGTCAACAGGAAGGTTCCTCTCGAGGCATCAGGCAATGTCACCCTCGCAAATGTAAGAAAGATTGCTGAGACGGGAGTTGATTTCATTTCGGTTGGAGCGCTTACCCATTCAGCACCGGCATCTGATATATCCCTGAAGATCGAGTAGCGTTACCGCTACTTTAATCAAAGCAATGGAATTTAATGAGCAAACCCTGGCTGACCGTATTTCGAAAAAGCGGATCGGAAATAATATCCAATTTTTCAAGGAAGTCGAATCAACAAATGACATTGCTTTCCAGCTTGCCAAGAGCGGTGCTCCTGAAGGAACTGTGGTCATCGCTGATTGTCAGACTAAGGGAAAAGGACGTCTGAAGAGGCAATGGCAATCGCCTCCCGGCTGTAATATTTATACCTCTGTTGTGTTGAGGCCTGCGATTAATCCCGTTTTTGCCCCTCAGATTACCCTTATGGCAGGTGTCGCCGTCGCTGATGTTTTGTCCGGGTACTGTCCTGAAAATGTAACACTCAAATGGCCTAATGATGTTCAGATCAGGGGCAGAAAGGTCTGCGGCGTCCTTACAGAGATGAGCGCTTCTGCATCTAAAGGGGTAGATTTCATTATCATCGGAATCGGCATTAATGTTAACATAGAGAGGGTTGATTTTGACGAATCATTTCGTGATATCGCGACATCCCTGAAAGAAGAAGCGGGCAGCGAAATTTCACGGCTTGATTTAACTGTAAAATTATTTGATAATTTAGAATATTTGTATACGAGAATGCTAGTAGAGGGGTTTGGTTTTATAAAGGATATGTGGCTTCATTACTTTGACATGGTCGGGAGGCGCATTCAAGTGGTGTTTAACGATAATGTCCAGGCAGGGGAAGTCTTGGGGGTTGATGATTTTGGGGCCCTCATCATTGCCGATGAAAATGACGTCATCAGAAGGGTTATGGCGGGTGATGCCTCAGTTGTAAAGGAATAAAGATATGCTTTTAGTAATCGATGTAGGAAATACAAATACTGTTTTGGGATTGTATGACGGGGACGAACTGGTCCATGACTGGAGGATCAGGACAGTTACAGATCATACCGTCGATGAGTATGGTATGTTAATTTATAATCTTTACAAGAATAGCAAGGTTCGACCAAGGGCCATCAAAGATATCATTATTTCATGTGTTGTTCCGACAATGCTCAACATCCTTTTACCTCTGTGTAAAAAATATTTTAATGTTAAACCCATTATTATAGAGCCAGGCATTAAAACCGGGATGCCGATTCTGTATGATAACCCGAGAGAAGTAGGAGCGGACCGTATTGTCAATGCGGTTGCGGCATATGAAAAGTACGAAGGCGATATCATAATTGTGGATTTCGGTACCGCCACTACCTTTGACTATGTATCTAAGAAAGGGGAGTACATGGGTGGATGCATATCGCCCGGCATCATGATAGCGAGTGAGGCCCTTTTCAACAAGGCGGCGAAACTCCCGAGGGTAGAAATAGCTAGGCCGAAATCAGTCATCGGTAAAGATACGGTAAGCAGTATGCAGGCGGGCATCTTATTCGGTTATGCGGGTCTCGTGGACGGCCTTGTGAATCGTATAAAAACAGAGGTCAAGTCAGACCCGAAGGTCATAGCAACCGGGGGACTGGCGGGGGTCATCGCTGCTGAAACTAAAAGCATCAACATTGTTGATGAAATGCTGACGC
>DASPQI010000200.1:0-2288 GCA_035625045.1 Syntrophales bacterium
TACAATTACTGATCACATGTGGGGTATCCGTTTTTTATCCCGAAATCAATAAAATGGACAGATGATTAAACCCGAGGATAAGTATTTGGAAGGGTAGATTGACTATGCTTAGGATCACAAAAGATGGACGACTCTCATCCACCTACTACTATTCACTCTTGGCTAGCTGTCAAAGGTGACAATTGCCGGGAGAAATGAGCATTTTTCTATTATTTTTTTACAGCTATTTTGTCTTTCCGGATGAAAAATTTCGAACGTAGTCATTAAAGAATGAAGACGCATCTTGTTGCAGTTCATCAAATTTGTCCAAAAGAGATCTAGCTTCGGCTGTTAAACTCATTTTTTTGCTGTGTGTATCGTAACAGGTCAGTTTCACGCCCAGTCTCTCTTCCGAGGCCTTCAGCTTTCCCCAGGCTGCCGTGTAAGACATATTTAATTTCTTTGCAGCCGCTCTTAAACTTTTTAATTCATCAATAGAGCGCAATAGTTCCTGACGGCCTTTACAGAAAATAGTTTTCCCGTCTTTTTCCAGCCAAAGTTTATGTCTGATTTTCACTTAAAACCTCCATCTATCAGTGGAATAGATTAAACAATTTAGCAGAAAGGTATAGGTTATCATCCTTACCAAAGTTAATGACACGCGGGTTAGCAAGACAGCATATTATTTTCTGGCTAATTTTAGAGTTTAGCGCAAAGCCTCAGGTTCTATTTCTGCAGATTCCACCACCAGGAGAATATCATCCACATTTTTATTTACGAATCGCTTCTTTAGAGTTCTATCACTTTCAGTCTACACCTAATATAATATTGGATGCTTTTATGATGGCGTAGACTTTCTTGCCCTTTTTCAGCTTCATGGTCTCGGCAGAGGTATTAGTTATAATGGATACAAGCTCTGTCCCGTTAGGTAATAAAATGATGACCTCCGTATTGACCGCTCCCTTTGCTATGTTCTTCACTTTGCCTTTCAGAATATTCCTTGCACTTAGCTTCATCAGTTTATCTCCTTTAGTGCGTTGTTCAGATACACGATACCATAATGCAGATGGAATTAATACACATTGTTTATGGTTGTTTTGTTGTAGGGTCTATGCTAGCCAAGGAGATCCATCACTTCCTCTCCTTTTCTTCTACTTTGAGGACAATATCTTTTTATGGTAATAACTCTCGTCCAATTTATGCGGTTTAGATTTGTCTGCTCTACAGTCTCAGCAAATTAAAGTGGACGGTAAAACAGACAGCAATAAGGATTCTTCTTATGAAAAAATGGTTATTGATAGGTTTGATATTCCTGTTTATATCCTGTTTAAGTATAGCACAGGACAGAAAGTTTATCCTGATGGCCAGCACAATAGGGCCCATTGATTCTGGTATCGTAAGTGTTTTGGAAGATCAATTTGAAAAAGAGACAGGAATTCTGGTGAGGCATGTCGGTGTAGGAACGGGAGTAGCTCTGGAGATCGCTGAGAAAGGAAATGTCGATCTGGTGATGGTCCACGCTAAATCCCTTGAGGAAAAATTTGTCAAGGACGGCTTCGGAACTGAGAGAATCCCGCTGATGTATAATAATTTTGTTATTGTCGGCCCTAGGGGCGATCCTGCCAGGATCAAAGGTTTGAAGAAGGCGGCAGAGGCTCTCACAATTATTTCCGAGAAGAGAATAACGTTTATAAGTCGCGGTGACAAGTCGGGTACGCATGTTGCAGAAATGGAACTTTGGGCAAAGGCAGGGATCGAGCCGTCCGGTGATTGGTATAAGATCTATGAAAAGGGAGCAGAAGGAAATGTCCCGACTCTCCGCTACACGGATCAGCAACATTCTTATACAGTAATAGACAGGGCGACCTATCTTTCCATAAAGAATCAAATCAGTCTCATCATTCTCGTCGAAAACGACGAGGTGCTACTGAATCATATTTCCCTTATACCAATTAACGCGAGGAAATTTCCGAGGGTGAATGAGAAAGATGTCCAAACCTTTGTAGCATGGCTCACCGCACCTGAGAAGGGTCAGAAGATTATCCGTGATTTCGGCAAAGACAAGTTTGGGGCCCCTTTATTTTTCCCGGACTCAAGAGAGTGGATGAAAGAACAAGTGAAAAAGAAGTAATAAAATTCGTACTAAGGATATACCATTTACCATGAGGGAAAGTTCTGTGGTTTTTGATTATTTCCAATTGAAATGAAGTAGAAAAATTAGAATTATCTGATGCTTTGTTTCAAGGAAATAGGGAGACGCAACATATACAGAAAATTAAGCGCAAATGTTTGTGACTTTCAACCTGTTT
>DASPQI010000201.1:0-4816 GCA_035625045.1 Syntrophales bacterium
CAGATATTTTTCAAAGTCTCTTACTAAATTAATTTTATTTATATAACGACTAAGATCCCAAGTCAAATACAAGATCAAATTTTTTTATTCATGAGCAGTTTCGGAAGAGGGAAAAACTGTTATTTGGTAAAGAAGCAGACCCATAATGGTTCCCAGAACATTGCATATCACGTCTATTAGAGAAGAGTCCCGTGTAGGGAGATACACTTGCAACATTTCGATAGCGAGGCTTAATCCAAAGCCTAAAAGGACAGTTATTATATAAAGGGCAAATGTCTTGAAACGATGAGTTTTAATCAGCAAAGCGGCGCAGAAAAAACCGAACGGAATAAACCCAACAATGTTTATAGTGACATCCTGAAAAAACGATCTATTCCACTTGAAATCATCATGAGACCACGGGATATCAAGCACGGTAAACTTAACAGGCTTAAATATTTCCGGCATCGCAAGCTGGTTATCGGGATTCAAATGATTGCGAATAACTTGTCCTTTTCTTTCGTTAAATAAGTATAGTGCAACGCAGTCGTCCCCTTCCGCTGAAGGGGCACCCTTTTGAATCCATTTCTGATAACTATTAAGAACCTGCTTAGCTGTTAAGGCCCGATTGTAAATGGCAAGACCTGTCAGATAGCCAGTCCAGCAGCTTTCGCCAGTAGTTAAATTACCCAAAACGAGGCGGACAGGTTCTCCATTGTATCCAGAAAGTAATTGATGACGGGGATAATATCCCGCAAGCTTTCCATTAATATATATGGTTGAACCTTCTTTCCCCGATGTTATTGTTATGAAGACATCACGATCCTTCTGTAGAGCCTTAGTGATACCTATTTCTTTGTATGATTTGCCCAACTTGTGGGTATAGGTATCATCTTTTCTGCTCCGAACAGCGAGATGGGACATCCATTGACCGACAAGAACAATATCCGGTGTTTTCCCATCGTAAAGCGTCAGAATTCGGGGCAGACCGCTTGTCTCCATTAAGGGATGAAGCCATAGTTCCAGACTGATTGCCTTGTCCGGAAAAAGAGATGCCGGTTCTTTGTTCCAAGCATTAGAGCCTGTAATAGTCGCATAGCCGTAAAACTTTACACCATTCCTGTCACCAAGCCAGGCGACCTTATTTGCCGGCCTGAAGTTGAAAGGCCATAGTCCAATTATAAGCATTCCCATACAGATGGCAAGAAAGACGACCCCATAGAATTTGACGCCTCTTTCCTGAAACCACTGGCGGCTAAATTTTATGAACATAGGGAATGGCATAAAATCCTTCTGATACTTTATACCTTGCCAATAAAGACTTAAGGATCGGATATAGATCGAAAGAAGAATCCATCATTACCTCGATGTTCCCTTCAAAATTACTCTCCCTAATATTACCTTTTATTCTGGCATAAACCCCTTTCCCCTCCATGGTAAGAGAATTAACGGCAATTGTATTATCCCCAATAGTAAGCAGTCCCTTTACGTTCCTGAATACATGCAGTGGTAAAGCACTGATTCCGGTAAGCGCTCCTTTCAGCATCGCATTGTCAATAGAAAAAGTAATCTCTCCCTTCCGATGCTTTCTTTGAAAATTAAACTTCAGAACCCCTTCACCATACACACCTATTTTTTCAATGACAGGCAGCCCGTTTACCTGAATATTCTCACCAGCAATATCCAGAGCCATTCCCCAATGTTCTTCGGTAATGGTACCGTTAATTGTACCACGATTGATCTGACCAGTAATATTTAACCGGGGGGTTAGCTCAATAAGGGAATGCAAATCCGGTATCAAGTTTATATCTTGAATTACAATAAGGGGTTTAATTTCCTGGCTTGATAACGAAGAAGATATATCGGTACCCGAATATAATATTAGCCCCTGTTCCGCTCTTAAAGTATAAAAGATGCCTTTTTTGAGGCCTATTAGCTTGATTTCAATGTCGCGGCCTTCTAATGAATCCTTAATATAGCCATTGATCGAAGATTCAGGGATGACAAGCCATACGATCCAAATAAAGAGGAAGAAAATTATAAGCGTAACAACAATTCTTTTAATATGAGACCTCCCCAACTTGCATCGTACATGTTAGATGTCTGTCACAGATGGAATAGACTAATAGCTTCCTGCACTCTTAATATTTCCTCTCTATTCACTTTTTTTGCAATAGCTTTTAAGAATGGAGGAATAGAAAAGAAGGCTCTCCTTTTTAAAAAAGATGGAAACTATGACCGGGAAACCTAGGAACCGCCGAAGAGTGATACTGCCATTGTGACGTCAAGCAGTTCCGGATTTTCAAAGGACTTTTTTATAACCACTCTCTTTACCGCTAAAATCATCGGAGCATTTTCAATCTTATAAAGCAGGTAAACCAATTCGCTCATATTTAGCTTTTCCATTTGTATCTCCGCCGACTCCTCACTCATCTGATCTATCACCTTCTTCGTTCCTGTCAATTTAACGGATTGTATTTTCTCTTTGATACCAAGTGAGAGAGAAATATCTCCAATTGCTTGAGTTATGTTGTTCGTTTTTGCGAGAGTTTTTTTCTGTTCTATGGCATTGACACTCGCCCTCAGTGACCTGTACTTATTGGATAAGGTGAAAAATTCTTGATACTTAGCATTTAATTCCGCTAGTTGTTTTTCCGCCGCCCGTTCCCACAACAGACTGGGGATGATCAATATAAAGAGCACGATCAACAATGCCACAACAAATATTTTTTTGCGAGATGCCTGATCTTGCCAATACTCGCGGATTAAGGTGAAAAGAGAATCGAATTTCATGATGTTTGCCCCTTGGCAACAACAGTAAAAAGAACTTTACCACGTGCTGATATCTTAACATCCGTAATAGAGACATCCGGTAAAAATTCAGAAAGTTTCATTTTAATCTTTGAAAGATCTTCCATGGAACCAGTCTCCGCCTTCATTTTAATCAGACCTTTTTCAATCTGAATGTCAGTATAGACAGTGTGTGATTCCCTTCTCTTTGATAAATCCATCAGAAACTGAAGAGCGGCAATACCCGTCAGTGTGTCATTCTTTTCCTCAATTTCCCTGAGATGAGATTTCAACTGGTTTAGCACATCGATAGTCTTCTTTTCGCCGGGGAAAAGGCTGCTGTATGAACCGCGCATATCACTTGTTATTGTGCTCACCTCTTTTTTTATCATGATCGCTTGGAACATGGTACCGGCATGGATGATAAGCGCCAACAGGAAGGCAAGGATAGCCGTTATCCTCAAGGCTTTCCCCGTTCTTTCGGCATCCTTCCTATAAGTAAACTGTCCTGTTCTGAGATTGATGGTAGGGTTAATGAGTTCATGCTCTGCCGCAATGATACGCTGGTTTTGATCCCATTTTTGAAGACCGATTAGATGTTCGGCAATTGATTCTCGAAATCCCTGATCTGCTATCTCCCCTGCTTCGATTACTGGTTGAAGGTCGATGGACGTGATGACCCGCGGGTCAACGCTTTTACGGGCGAGCTGCGTAAGAACATGATTAAGAACCTCTTTCCTTGCATAGGCCACCAGAACTTCAACAGATGTGTCATCACCCCCCAGATTGACACTATCAAAAACAACATCTTCAGAGCCACCGATGATGTAATTATTCAGTTCAAGAGGGATGGCCTTTGTTATTTTTTCCTTATCGGAGAATGGGAAATTCAAGATTCTGAAGTCTAAGATAGTGGCGGGTATACTTACATAAAACTCATCTATACCCATCCAATCCTTCTGTGACACATAATCCAAGGTTGTTTCATAGGTATATCCATCTCTTGTTATACTAAAAAGATGGACAAGAGATTTATCATCACCATACAGGTTGACCTCTTGCGACAACGGGTGCGATCCGCACATGGGGCTCTCAGGATGGATGTCAATGACACCTATTTTTTTCATTACGTCTCCTGCCAGTACCTTACTGTGAAGCCTCCCCCGCTATTTTCTACTACGCATTCGATAATCCGCTTCAACCGGTCCTGTGATGCCTCGGACGTGATGTGAAAGTTTGAAGCCTTCACCACAATTTTACCCATAAGGGCCTGTCCCAACTGTCCCTGGAAACCTGCTACCTTAACTATGTCGCTGGTATTTTGAAAAGGTTCGACAGACCTATAATTAACAATATTCTCAGCAAGCATACTTGTCATTGATGCGTCTAAAGTCATCAACACAGGTACAGAAGCAGTATTAATATTGATGATGTTTGAATATACGGTACCGATACCGCAAACTGTTACAAGCGGTACTAACTTCTCATACGTCTTGGAATCTGTGATTAACCAAAGCTCATCCACACTGATCATATAGGCATTCTTTGCGCTCACTCCTACTCCCAAAATGCCGGGTCCCGTCTTTCTATTACGGTTTATCCAATCGGCAATCTTGTCTGCAATTTGTGTATCGATATCCAAGTATACAAGCAGATTTTTGAAAGATTCGTAGGCAGTACTGTTCAAAGTGCCATTGGGCATAACCAGTGAGTTGAGGTTGAATTTTGCATTCTCATCTTCAACCTTAACAGTTACATTCCCATCAAAATTCTCCAACACATTGGGAACTGGCACTACCATGATTCCCGGGTATGTGTACGAGTAACGCGCATAATTATCTGATGCCACTTTCATAGCAAGATTAATTCCCGATCTGGCAGCGAAAGAAAGGTTCTGAGCACTTTTCCAGTTGTACAGGGAAGCATTTGCAGTATAAGTATTACTTGCAAATTCTACTACCATAGCAGTCATTATTGCCACGATCAGCAGTACGATTACAAGTGCCATACCCTTCTGAGATTTCTTCATATGACTGTTCCCATCCTC
>DASPQI010000202.1:0-10347 GCA_035625045.1 Syntrophales bacterium
GAAGATGTAAAAAAATGTGTTGACTATATAACAGAAAAAACGGGCGGGGACGGTGCTGTTAGAGAAGTATGTGAGCTTATCTTACAGGCCCAGGAAAAATGGGTTGATGTGGCAAAAAAGTATGAGTTCTTTTAGAATATAAATTGGGTATTGATGTCACAAAAAGTTAGGTGTTGAATAGCGAAGGAGCTTGTCAGAATGATATTAGAGGATGTGTTTGAACTTTACTTATGGGGAAACGGGTGATATAAAAAAAGAAAGGTTTTGAAAGAATTTTCCCGTAGTTCATATTAGATAAAAATAAACATATGACATTACTAAAGAGGATTAGGCTTGACAAAAGGGCAGCGATAATCATTGCAGTAATTGTTATGGTTATCTCAGTTGCAACTGCCGTAATGGTTATGGAGAGTAAGGAATCATCCCAAGGCCCGCCCCTTAGGATTATGTCAGACAATGTGGATCTTCAGGTTAAGGATATTAATTATACAGACGTAGGAGACTCCGGATTAAAATGGGAGATAAAAGCGGACACCGCTAAATATGTTAAAAGTGAAAACCTTGCCATGTTCGATAAGGTAAGAGTGAAACTTGTGATGGAAGATGGTAGGGCCATTATCATGACAGGCGACAAAGCTAAGCTACACACGGACACGAAAGATATGGAGATTTCTGGGAATGTTATAATCATATCCGAGAAAGGTGATCGTTTGACTACGGATATTCTGAAATATTCAGGTTCAGAACAAAGAATTTATACTGAAGCGATAATAAAAATGGAAAATCCCCGTATGCAAGTCATGGGAAGGGGAATGTCACTGTCTTTAAAAGATGAAGATGTTGCCTTATTATCCAGAGTGAAAGCCAACATAAAATAGTGCAAACGGGAGCCATTTAGCAAGCCCCACCGTGAGGATTTGCTGCCATAATTGGACCACAATATGGAAAACAAGATACTAATTCCCTTAATACTGATCTTTATTTCTTTCTCATATTTAGGGGCTAAAGAAGTTAATACCGGGAAAAAACTAAAACTAGACAAAGATCAGCCAATACAGATTGTTTCTGACCGCCTGGATGCTTATAATGAAAAAAAGCTGGTAATATTTTCGGGAAATGCAGTTGCCACAAAGGGTGATATAACTATAAAAGCGGATCGCCTCCTGTTGTATTATAAAAAAGATCCACGAGTGCCTGAGAAGGCTGGTGCTCAGAGTATCGGGAATACGGGGGATTTGGAGAAGATTGAGGCAAAAGGTCATGTTACAATAACGAAGGGTGAACGGATTGTAACCGGGGACGACGCCATTTTCTATCAGGATACCCAAAAGATTATTATTAATAGTAATGCCGTTATGCGAGAAGGAAGGAATATTATCCATGGCGACAGGATAGTGGTATATCTTAATGAAGACAGGGGTGTTGTTGAAAGCCTTGAAAAAAATAGAGTTAATGCTACAATATATCCTGAGGATGGGAAAGACAAAAAAAAATGAAGTACATGATGCAGAAATTTTCCAGCTTCATAATATTTATGCGGTCAATCATAAACGTATAAAGGATGCCGATTTTGTGAAAGTCACCATGATTTCGAAGGGTCAGGTATCTGCTGTGTTGTGCAGCATATCTCATCATTGTAAAAGAAGTCCTTTAACTCCATATTCCCGGATATTTACGCACCCTATCTCTAGAGCATTTTACAGTACAACAATTTACAGGTGTGTTTAATTAATGGAACAATTATCAGCGAAGGGATTGGTTAAAACTTATGGCAGCAGGGTAGTAGTTAATAGAGTTGACTTGGAAATAAATCCCGGAGAAGTCGTGGGTCTTTTGGGTCCTAATGGGGCGGGTAAAACTACTACATTTTATATAATTGTCGGTTTAATATGGCCGGATGACGGAAGAATTTTTTTAAACGGAGATGATGTAAGTCGATGTCCGATGTACATACGGGCTAGGAAAGGATTAAATTACCTTCCACAAGAACCTTCAATATTCAGAAAACTTAGTGTGGAAGATAACATCATGGCAATTCTCGAGACTCTAGATATAGATGAAGGAGAAAGAAAACGGCGTCTGGAAGAGCTGCTTGGAGAGCTTGATATTTCCCATTTGGCAAAAGCACGCGCATATTCCTTGTCTGGCGGGGAAAGGAGGCGGGTAGAAATTACCAGAGCTCTCGTTACGTCTCCCATGTATATTCTCCTTGATGAGCCTTTTGCAGGAATCGATCCTCTGGCTGTGGCAGACATCCAGCGGATCATATTTAAACTGAAATCTAAAGGGATCGGCGTTGTCATATCCGACCATAACGTAAGAGAAACACTTTCCGTATGTGACAGGGCCTATATAGTAAATGAGGGCACTATCATGGTAGAAGGTGATCCGGAAACTATAGCCAATTGCGAAATTGCGCGGAAGATTTATTTGGGAGAGGATTTTTACCTCTGAAAAGCGGCTAACTTAGAAGGATAAAGAACAAGCCGCCGCTGCATAGGCATTTAAAGAAATGGCGTTTGAACTCAAACAGAACCTAAAGCTGACTCAACAATTGGTTATGACACCTCAGTTGCAGCAGGCAATAAAGCTGTTGCAACTATCGAGGCTGGAAATGACCGAACTGATCAGTCAAGAAATGGAAGAAAATCCATTGCTCGAAGAGGTAGTATCAGAAGAATACCCGGAAAATGAAGCCCTACCGGAAGGAGATATTGTTGAAATAGCCGACCGGGAAGAAACGAAAACAATCGAACGCACGGAAGAGATTACGGGAGAGGGGGACGGTAAGGAGGAATTTGACTGGAATAGCTATCTTGAGGATTATGGTCCCACAGGAGTGAGGTATGATCGCAAGGACGATGAAGCGCCTTCGTGGGATAATATGTTGATGGTAAAACCGTCTTTGACAGATCATCTTATGTGGCAACTCAAATTATCCAGGTTTACGGATACTGAAATGAAAGTGGGTGAACAGATTATCGGAAACCTGGATAGTAATGGATATCTGGCAGCGTCTACTGAGGAAATTGCTGTCCAAGAGGGTGTTGATGAAGGGTTTGTAGAAGGTGTGTTGAAAAAAATTCAGGAGTTCGATCCCCCAGGCATTGCTGCAAGGGATATTAAGGAATGTCTTTTAATTCAAGCCAAAATTCTCGGTGTATTAACACCCCTTATAGAGATGCTTATAAAGGAACATCTGAAAGACCTTGAAACGAAAAACTATACAAACATATCGAAGAAGTTAAAGGTTCCACTAGCCGAAATTCTGCAGGCTGTTGTGGTAATAAGCAGCATGGATCCCAAGCCTGGGAGTGTATACAGCGAAGAAAGGGTAGAGACCATTACCCCGGATGTATATGTTTTTAAGGCTGGGGACGAATATAAAATTATTCTGAATGATGATGGGCTGCCTAAGCTGAGAATCAGCAATTTTTACAAGGAGATCATGGGTGACATCGGCATGTACCCTGATGCAGAAAACAGCAAGAAATATATCAGGGAGAGGATGCAATCAGCAACGTGGCTTATAAAGAGTATTCAGCAAAGGCAAAGAACAATATACAAGGTAACAGAAAGTATCGTGAAATTACAAAGAGACTTTTTTGATAAAGGAATAAATTACTTAAGACCACTGGTACTCAGAGATATAGCAGACGATGTAGAAATGCATGAATCAACCATAAGCAGGGTAGTGACAAACAAGTATATGCATACGCCCAGAGGCATATATGAACTGAAATATTTCTTCAGCAGTAGAATACAAAAAACAAGTGGTGACGCGGTTGCATCGAAGAGTGTTAAAGAAGAAATTAAAAAGATTGTAAGCGCTGAAGACCCGAAGAAACCTTATAGTGACAGTGATATCGTTGATCTTTTGAAAAGATCGGGGATATCTATTGCTAGAAGAACCGTTGCAAAATACAGAGAAATGATGGGCGTTCTACCATCTTCCAGAAGGAAAAAATATTTTTAACAGTTTTTTTAAAAGAATCCCACTTATAAGTAGTAATCTACTTTGAAAAAACATGTTGACCCTGAGTAATTTTGGGATTAGGATGCCTGCCCTCATAACGAAAGGGTAAAATAAACTAAGCAAAACGAAATGAAATTTAGGAGGGAGTAGTTATGAAGATTTCTGTAACTTTCAGAAATAAAGAGGGGGAAAATTGGCATAAGGAATATATAGATCAGAAGCTAAAAAAATTGGAAAAATATTTAGATACCCCAGTTGAGGCGCGTGTAGTTCTTTCCGTTGAGAAATTCAGAAATGTCGCTGAAGTAAATTTGATGACGAATGGACAGAATGTAAATGCAAAAGAAGAGGCTAAAGATATGTATCTTGCTATCGATAATGCAATTGAAAAGATCGAACGTCAACTCAAGAAACGCAAAGAAAGAATAAGGGGGCATAAAACCAATTCCACACGGGGAGAAGGAATAGCCACTGCAGAACAATATTCAGATGAAGATGAAGTGCAGGAAACAAAAATAGTAGAAGTGAAGAAGGTTACATTGAAACCAATGTCTCTCGACGACGCCATTATGGAGATAGATTCATCAAGAAATCGTTTTGTTGTTTACAGAGATTCCTCAACGGAAAACGTCAGCATTATATATGTTCGTGATGATGGCAAGTACTCTCTTATAGAGACAAGTAGTTGATAATTAAGGATATATCATGAAAGTCACAGATATTTTCAGGAAGGAATATATAGTCGAAGGACTGAAATCAAAAAGCAAAAGGGACGTTCTTGCTGAATTGTCAGGTGTATTCCTTCAGGGTGGTGTTAAATATAGTCACGAAGAAATGGTCAATACTTTACTCGAAAGAGAAAAATTGGGCAGTACCGGAATAGGTGACGGTATTGCCATACCTCACGGCAAGTTAGCCAATCTGGAGGAGTTGATCGTCTCATTCGGTAGAAGCAAGGAAGGGGTGGAGTTTGATGCTATGGACGGAAGGCCGGCTCACATTTTCTTTTTATTGATGGCTCCGGAAGATACGACTGGCAAACATTTGAAGGCGCTTGCTAAAATATCGAAAATGTTGAAAGATAGTTCATTTAGGAAAAAGCTTTTGGAAGCGAAATCAAAGGATGAGTTATATGGGATAATTACAGAAAAGGACGATTCATGTTGAGACCTTTTTAGGTCTTTGTAATTTGAACTGTGAAATAAAGAATATCCATCAGCTAATCTCTCGGGTCTGCTCATTAAGCGGGAGGCTTTTTCAAAGGCCTCAGGTAATTTTACTTCCATGACTCTACTCACGCTAAAAGATATACTAAAAGGTTCTGAGGATAAATTAGGTCTTGAACAAATTACCGGCAAGGCCGGTCTGATGAGGAGAATAGATCAAATTGGTATACAGCGATTTGACGGGGAGGAAAGCTTCTGGGAGCGATTGATTCCCGATGTTATTCTTATAATCACACCGTCATGTCTTTATGAACTCGCAATAGCCTCATCGGAAGTGCGAGACGAGATTTTTCAAACAATCATTTCAAACCGTATTTTCTGCCTTGCAATTTCGAAGACAGTCTTACCATCAGATTTCATGCTCTCTTTTTCGGAGGAGAACCATATCTCTTTATTTACATCGGTGTATGATGAGTTTCTTTTAGAAAGTCGTCTGCGGGGTCTCCTCCGTGAAAAGATTAATAATGTGATTTCGATTCATGGCGCGCTTGTAAATGTTTTTGGAAATGGCGTGATAATTACAGGAGACAGCGGTGCAGGGAAGACTGAATGTGCATGCGAACTGGCGGAAAGAGGGCATGCCTGGATAGCAGACGATGTTATAGAAATCGAGAAAAGAGAAAATATATTGTACGGTCGTAGCCATGACCTGGTTAAAAATCTTTTACATATTAAGTATAGGGGAATTGTTGATGCAAAGAAATTTTTCGTTGATTCGATCGTGTGTGATGAAACAGTCATAAACCTTCTAGTCGAATTGGCGGCAGTCAACTATAATCAGGAGCGAGAAGGCGTTTACTTAGAGATAGAATCACAAGATATTATGGGTGTAAAACTACCATACATCAAACTACCGTGTTTTCCGCACACCAATGATATATGCTGGTACATTGAACAAGCGGTTCAAAGAGTGTTAATTGAAAGAAATATTGCATGAAAAACCTGCGTGTCGTGATCATTACAGGACTTTCCGGATCGGGCAAAAGTACCGCCCTCCGGGCCTTGGAAGACATAGGCTTTTTTTGTGTTGATAACTTGCCCGTTGTTCTTCTTCCCAGATTTCTCAAAATTCAATCAGATGATTCGAAGGGAATTACAAAAGTCGCAATGGTTATGGATATGAGGGAAAAAAGTTTCCTTGAAAAATATACCAGGATCTTTCCCAAATTAAAAAACATGGGGTACAGGATAGAGATACTATTTCTTGATTCAAGTGATGATGCACTCTTACACCGATTCAGTGAAACAAGAAGGGTGCATCCCATATCGGTAAAGGGTTCAGTAATGGAAGGCATCAATCTGGAGAGGGAGAAATTAGCGCCCTTAAAACAGATGGCGGATAAAGTCATTGATACCACTTCATACAACGTACATCAGTTGAAGGATGTGGTTCAAAGGCATTTCATATCTTCTTATATCAGCCAAAGAATGATCATTCATGTGACATCGTTCGGATATCGTTATGGCATACCCGCTGATGCCGACATTGTTCTTGACGTCAGGTTTCTTTCCAATCCATATTTTATTGAGGAACTGAAACACTATGACGGACACCATCCGGACGTCCGGGATTATGTGCTTGGATCTGAAGAAAGCAGAGTATTTATTCAAAAGCTGTTTCAATTGATGGAATTTCTCATCCCCCTATATGAAAAGGAGGGAAAGGCCAGACTCAATATAGCCCTTGGATGCACAGGCGGAAGGCACCGATCAGTCGTCTTGGCAAATCAACTGGGTTCTTATTTTTCAGATAAAAATTATATAGTGACAATAAATCACAGGGACATAAATAAAAGCTAAAAAGAAACTGCAATTTTCTTGTTCACATTATCGGCAATCCAGTGTGGATCCCACCATTCCTGAGGATTCACAAATTGCCCGCCGACAAGCATTCCAAAATGGAGATGATCACCACCAGCTAGTCCCGATGTACCGGTATGTCCCATGACATAGCCTTTTTTCACTTCCTGGCCATTCTGCACATTGATCGAATTTAGGTGGCCATAAAGAGTAAAAAGTCCGAGACCATGATCCACGATAACGATATTACCATAGATGCCGAGATATCCGGTGTAAGCAACAATACCGTGGTTGGCGGCTTCAACCGGGGCGTTCGCTGTCGAAGCCAGGTCTACGCCCATGTGAACGCTTTGTCCTAACGCTTTACCCTGATATTGATAGGTTCTTTTATCGCCGAATAAGGCCATAGGAGCGGCGTTTTTCATTCTCAAGAATGTACCCTCCCATAACTGCCGAGGCTGCGACTTCTGACAAATGTTCCGGATGGCGTTGTCGTTATCTTCCCTCATCTTTCCATTTACATACATGAATGTCTCAAGTGATGTTCCACCATGCAGAGATTTATTTTGGAATTCAGGCATTTTCTGCTGTAAAAAACTCTCGCTCAAGACCATCTTATCGCTGCGAAACTTTTTATTTCTAATATGAAAGGGAAGGGCAACGGACGTTTCATTCCCTGCCTGATCTCTGGCGGTGACTTTAATATTAGTTCCACTGTGCCTAACATCGATGGGAAGGGCAAAGTAAGTTATGATGCATGGTTTGTCTGAAATTGTCGCAGGGTATCCCTGAGAAAAGTGATTTTCGACCTTAACGCCGCTCATAATAACCGGTTTCGACGTCCTGTAAACAATAACGCATGTACCACCGGGATTAATATTGTTGGTCGCCGAAAGTAAAAATATATTCGGCGGTGTCATGTCTATGTTGACCTGTCTGGTTATGTTGATATGGTTCTTCCAGATTGAATTATCAGTTGCTGATACATTGAATGCGGCTGGCCCGTCATGAAGTTTCAGGGTTATGGGGTCAACGTTGATGGTTACAGTGTTTTCTTTTGTCACTGAGCCGGTATAATCGATAGATGAGAGGACTTGCGTCTTATCATCCTGGGTAATGGTTATACTTGAATTGCGAAGGCCGCTTTTCGTATCCATAAAGGTGATATTAATCGCCTTATTACGCCCTATCGCATTAATATCCTGGTCGATTTTGACGGTTGGCTTTTCCAATTCTCCGTAAGAATTAAAAAACCAGAAGCTAAAAACTGCAAACAATATAACTAAAGCCACTATTATGAATGGTTTGTATGTTTTCATAAAGAAACCTCTTGTAGATATTAAAAAGGATACCGGGCGGACTTATAATGATTTTTAGACCTATTTGCAAGTTTTAAAAAAAATATATTTGTGGATATGACAGTATTACTCCTTGAACTTGTCTCTTAGAATTGCTATAAGCAAAATTATATTGATAAACTAAATTTGTGTGAGATTCAGGGTTTACATAAGGAACTAAATAATGCTGAAAGATAAAAAAATCATACTCGGCATCACCGGTGGTATAGCTGCTTATAAAGCGGCGGAGTTGACTAGAGAGTTTGTAAAAAGGGAGGCTCTTGTCAGGGTAATCATGACAAAAAACGCGACCGAGTTTATAACGCCTCTGACTCTGCAAACCCTGTCCGGACATCCGGTCTTTACTGATATGTTTGCCCCTGTAAAAGAATTCGAAATGGCGCATATCTCTCTTGCAGAATATGCGGATATCGTTGTGATTGCGCCGGCTACGGCAAATATCATCGGGAAGATAGCTTCAGGTATTGCGGACGATCTTTTAACAACAACTGTTATGGTTACAAAGGCTCCGGTGCTCATCTGCCCCGCTATGAATGTGAACATGTATGATAATGCCATCGTGAAAGAAAATATCAGCAGACTATCTGTCCGGGGTTTTCTATTCATAGAACCCGGGTATGGTGAACTGGCTTGCAGAGCCGAGGGTTATGGAAGACTCCCAGAGATAACGGATATTGTTGAAGAGATAGAAACTATCCTGGCCCCGAAGGATCTGAAGGGAGAGAAGATTCTCGTAACCGCCGGCCCCACCCGGGAACCTTTAGACCCGGTAAGATATATCACCAACTATTCCTCAGGGAAAATGGGATATGCATTGGCAGTTGTCGGAAGGAGAAGAGGTGCCCATGTGACTGTTATAAGCGGTCCGTCCGCACTGCCGGCTCCTCGCGGTATTAACTTCATCCAGGTGTCGAGCGCTGTAGAAATGAGGGATGCCGTCATGGAGAATTTAAATGCATCGACCGTTATCATCAAAGCCGCAGCTGTAGCCGACTATCGGCCGTCAGTGCGTTCTAATTCAAAGATCAAAAAGCAGGACGATAAGCTTGTAATTAGCCTTGAACGGAATCCGGATATTATCTCAGAGGTTGGTAAGAAGAAGGGGAATCGTATTCTCGTCGGTTTTGCCGTAGAGACAGAAAAAGTTATTGAAAATGCCAGGGCCAAGCTGGCGGGGAAAAATATGGATATTATTGTAGCCAATGACGTGACAGAAGAAGATGCGGGATTTGGCTATGATACAAATATCATTAAAATACTGAGCGCTGATGGTGAGATTGAAGATCTGCCGTTGATGAGCAAAATGGAGGCAGCTGACAGGATACTGGATAGGGTCAAGAAAATAATCATCAAGAGGAGATAACTTCTGTTCCCGAAGGTTTGATCCCATTAAAATAAAACTATGGAAAGTTTAAGAGAAGATATAAGGGCTGAACTTCTTGCATTGACTCGATCTCTGAAATTGCAGATCAAGTCGGACAGTGATTCGGGGAGGCTACCTTCGTATATATTCATCAAGGGAGAGGTTCCCATGAATAATAGTCCGGATGTTCATCCGCCATCCGTTGATAATCGGACACAACACCGGAAATCATTATCTCTGGAGGACGTGAGAAAAGATATCGGTGATTGTCAGAGATGCCCTCTTGGGCGGGTTAGGACCAACCTCGTTTTTGGTGAGGGGAATCCCAAAGCGGAGATTGTATTTGTAGGTGAGGCTCCGGGAAGAGACGAAGATATCCAAGGGAGACCATTTGTCGGACGCGCCGGTCAGCTCTTAACCAGGATCATTACAGCGATGGGATTAAAGAGACAGGATGTCTATATCTGCAATATCCTGAAGTGTCGCCCTCCCGGAAATCGTAACCCCAGACCTGAGGAGATTATTACGTGCGAGCCTTTTTTGATAAAGCAACTTCAGGCGATTAATCCGAAGGTAATATGTGCCCTCGGTACGTTTGCAGCCCACACGCTGCTAAAAACGGAT
>DASPQI010000203.1:0-8441 GCA_035625045.1 Syntrophales bacterium
CAGGTTGCTGAAAAAGTCGTTTCATAAGTTGATTTAATCGGGTATAGTCGCTGCACATCACAGAGGCAGGAGGCATCATGCGCGGCATCAACGACCCCCAGAGTTACATGTTCACCTATGTTTCGCCCGAGCAACGGGTTCCCGCCGGGCATCCGTTGCGGGACATCAAGATTTACGCCGACCAAGTTCTGGCAGGACTTTCCACGGACTTCGACGCGATGTACAGCAAGATGGGCAGACCCTCGGTTGCGCCGGAGCGGCTGTTGAAGGCCCAATTGCTGATTGCTCTGTATTCCGTGCGTTCTGATCGGCTGTTTTGTGAGATGCTGGACTATAACATTCTGTTCCGGTGGTTTTTGGACATGAACATGGAAGAGGCCTCGCTGGATGCGACGACGTTTACGAAGAACCGTGAGAGGCTTTTGGAGCATGAGATAGCGGAGAAGTTTTTCAATTCCATTGTGGGTCTTGCCCGTGACAAAGGGCTTCTGTCGGACGAGCATTTCACTGTAGACGGAAGCCTGATTGAGGCCTGGGCGAGCATGAAGAGCTTTCGTCCGCGGGGCGAAGACTCTTCGGATCGACCGGTCACGGATGACGACAAGAGCAACCCGACGGTCGACTTCCGGGGCGAAAAGCGAAAGAACGGCACCCATTGCAGCACGACCGGTCCAGAAGCCCTCTTGATGCGTAAAAGCCTGGGCAAAGAAGCGAAGCTTTCTTACGATGCCCATGCCCTGATGGAGAACCGCAACGGCCTGCTGGTAGACATCCAGGTTACCCAGGCAACGGGCAAAGCGGAACGGAATGCCGCCATTGATATGATCGATCGTCAGAAGGATGCGGGAGTAAAACTTAAGACCCTCGGTACGGACAAAGGATACGACACGAAAGATTTTGTGAAGAACCTTCGCCAGAGGAAGGTTACTCCTCATGTTGCGGCCAACACGGAGCGCAGAGGAGGCTCTGCCATTGATGGGCGCACTACGCGTCATGGAGGTTATGCCGTCAGCCAGCGCATACGGAAAAGAGTGGAAGAAATCTTCGGCTGGTTCAAAACGGTCGGAGGGCTCAGAAGATCCCGTTTCAAGGGAAGGGAGCGGACGGAACTGCAGGCATTGTTGGTGGCCGCGGCTTACAATCTGATGAGAATAGCAAAACTCCTGACCAGTGAAACCGCAGAGGCATGAACAGAAACAAGATAAACAGGATAGATGAGGCCCATGGCGATGGTACTTTTGCCGTGAAAAGCACGAATCCGGCATATTCTGCTCAAAATTTTTGTCCCAATGGTGAAGATTTTTCATTTTTTATGACTTTTTCAGCAGCCTGCTAGTGTTTAATAGCAATAAATAGAAGCTCTCTACATCAATCTGCGGAGAATATTCGCCGCAAAAAATAATGATGTTACCTATCCGCTCGTTTAACCGCAGCAAGCGACAAATAACTTCCCTTTACAAGTTTATTATTAATGATTATATTGGTTGCGATATGTTGATTTGTTGAGAAGACAAAGGTAAATTAAAACATGAAATATTTTATGAAAAGAATGCTGTCTCCAGTATTCACCTTATTTATTTTTTGTTTGCTTCTGACTGTAATTCCATCAATGATCTATGCGGAGCCAGATGGATCATCGGTAGATACACAACCAGTTTATGCAGAAAAGTTTACGGTTAAAACAGATTTTGCATCGACTGGTGAAATGAATAAGACATTATTATTAAAGGATGAATTCACTAAAACAGAAAATCTTTTTACAATTGATAGCGATACTTCGGATAAAAATCATGAAGGTTCCTGGAATATCCTAAAATATCATAATGTAAAAATATCTCTATCTCATAGCGAGACTGATCAAAAGCAGCGGGGTATTCAGCAAATACAAGGTGATGATAGTACCAAGGTGGATGCCATTAAATCTCTGCCAAATTCTTTCCTCAACTCACAGTACCGGGATACCTTTCAATCAATTGGTAAAATTTTTGAGCCAGAGGTTAAGCTGGGTATAGAATTCTGACCGGGAATAATGCGGGAATCAAGTGCCACGCGGTATTTTATTATATCAAGTCTGGATACATAAATTACAGGATAAATCCCATTGGAAGCCAATTCCCCTATCTTCGGCCTTGGTCAGTGCGCACTTGATTACATCGGGCTAATAGCAGCCTATCCACCACCCAACGTAAAATGTGAATTCGCGAACCTGGTTACTCAAGGAGGAGGTCCCGTGGCAACGGCTCTTGTTGCCCTCAGCCGGTGGAGGCTGCCGTGCTATTTTGCCGGTATTGTAGGAAACGATGCCTTCGGCGTAGCCATCACTGATTCCTTTCGAGAAGAGGGAATTGATATAGGCGGCCTTGTTGTAAGGAGAGGTCATTCTTCCCAATTCGCCTTTATTATTTCCGAGCCAGATGCGGGCCGCAGAACGATCTTTTGGCAGAGGCCGACAGGGATGTCATTACAGCCTGATGAATTGGATTTGAAAGTTCTTCAAAAAAGCAGGGTCCTCCACACAGACGGACTCTTCACGGAGGCATCTCTCTTTGCCTGCCGCAAAGCCAGGGAGGCAAGCATCCCGGTGGTTGTAGATGCAGGCACTCTCCGGGAGGGGATGCTGGACATAGTCCCCCTGAGTGACTGCTTTATCGTGGCAGAGACCTTTTCGCAGGCAATAGCGGAAGACCCTCTGGAAACCTGCTATATGCTAGCCGGATTGGGAGCCCGCTTCACCGGGGTCACCCTGGGAGCAAAAGGATATATTGCCCTTGTCGATGGCCGCATTATTAAAAAGCCCGCATACCGGACCCAGGCAATAGACACCACGGGGTGTGGGGATGTATTCCACGCCGGCGTCACCTACGGTATCGTGCAGGGATGGGATGCGGAAAAGTGCCTTGACCTTGGGGCCTGGGCTGCGGCTATGGTCAGTACGCAGATGGGGGGAAGAAAGGGAATTCCCACATACACGTCATTAAAAGAGAGGGGATAACAAAAGAGTCTCGATTTCCAGATGAAGTGTTAATGGGTCTATATGATTTTTTCTGATCACGGTCTTATAAATGACTTACACTAAGCATGCTTCTCTATCTTGGGTCGGAGGCACATTTAGTAGCGCCCAATACATACCTATTTCGGCAGCTGATTTAACAAATCTCTCATATGAGACAGGTTTTATGATATAGCTGTTTGCTCCCAGCCGGTAACTCTCCAGTCTGTCCCCGTCTTCAGTTGAAGATGAGAAGACCACGACAGGGATCATGTTTGTCAACTCATTGGACCTTATCCTTCGAAGAACCTCAAGCCCGTCCATCTTGGGCAACTTCAGGTCCAGTAGAATCACCCTGGGTTGTTTATAAGAATCGCGATCTGCGTATTTACCGGCCGCAAAAAGATAATTTAGGGCTTCTTCACCATCCTGAAAGACTTTGGCCCTATCGACTATGCCATTTTTCTCAAGAGCTTCAAGTATAAACTCTGCGTTGTATTTGTTGTCCTCAACAATCAATATGTCCAGCGTATTGTCGATCAAAATATACCTCTTCCCCAGGAATTGAATGACCTATAATCTCAAATTTTTCATTCAGCCCGTCTTTCAGGACGCGGATGCTTTCGCATAATCAACCATTCCCTGAAAATCCACGACGACGACAGGTTCATTGCCAACTACCCACCCATCGTGGCCTTCCGGCAGTAAAGACACATCACCTGCTTTGCATTCAAATTGTTTCCCGTCATCCATAAGGATCTTAAGAGTGCCCGAGACATGATACTGAAAGTGCGGCGCCTCGCAGCTTTTTGTCTTTACCAGGGGTTGTACAGAGGTAGACCATCGCCAGCCAGGCTCAAACGTGGCTCGCCCTATGACGGCTCCGCCGATTTTTATCAATTCCAGTTTCCCTTTGGGGAATGTCCTCACTTCATCAGGTTTACTAAAGCTCTTCATCTCCGCTTTTTTCTTTGTATTTTGCATGACAGGCCCCCATTCTTATCTTTACCTGTTAAGTTAATCATGATGAACTTCTTGCACGCTCATCCTGTGCCATTATAATCGACTGATTGTATAATTGCTTTTCTATCAAGAGCCAAAGTTCAGAAATTAAAAATGGCTTTCTCAAATACAGATCAGCTTTCGAATCAAGATCCCGATTCTGAATATGTGAATTTGTAATGCCGATTATGAATACAGACGAGGATCTTAAATGTACACACTGTTCGCAATCGAGTTCTCTGTATCCGCCATTGGAGAGGATAACGTCATAGCGGTCATCTGAAATCATGCGCATTATCTCAGGACCATCTTTTGCAATGCAAGCTTTGTAACCGTGATTTACCATAATCTCCAACAAGAACTCAGGTATGTCCGGCCGTTCATCGTGAATCAATACCTTCATTAAGTTGGCTCCTTTCTTATCATCAAGATTTTAATGCATGTTGGAGCAGCATGATCGCCAGCATTTAAAGAAGCGATCTTGTATATGTTATTTATGTAATATATTAGTTTGTATATAAACGTAAGACAATAAGGATTAAATAGAAGAGAAATAGTAGGTACAAACTACCTATGAGGGGTCACAAAAGAAATGGTTCTTGATTGCTTCTGCCATGAGCCTGTAGCCTTCCTCTGTGGGGTGAACGCCATCGAACTGCACCAAAGACCCAAACGGCATTCCTTCCGTGATTTTCTTTTTCCAGTACTCATGCGTCAGCACGACAGGAATGCCGTAATCTTCTCCCAATATTTCAAGTTGACGATAAAATCCCTCTACATGTCGATTATCATCATTATCACCAATGTATCCAGAAGTTATCAGAACGATGTCTGCATCGCCACTTTCTTTAATTTTATCAATTATACCTTTGATAGTGGCTTTGAATTGTTGTTCCGTAAACCCAGAAAAGGCGTCATTGATTGCGTATTGAATAAATACACAATCGGGGTTGTAATGAAGGACATCCCACTTCACGCGGGACAGGCCGGAATCTGCCGTATCACCCGGTATGCCGCTGTTAATAAGCTTAAACCTGCTTTTAGGAAATTTTATGGAAAGCATCTCCCTTAAGAAATCGAGATACCCCTTTTCAACCATCCATCCCTGCGTTAAGGAATCACCGAGGGCCACAATGGTAACAGGTATTCCATCTATAAGTTTTTTTATCGTCTGTACAGGTTTAATCAATTAATTCCAGGCCCACATTATGATGCAACCGCTATGTTTTAGATTTTAAAAATATACTCTAACCTTGTTATTGACACGAAAATAGATATTACATATCCTCACTTCCGTGGACCCTCTGGCGCCGGTTCCTGTGGAACTGCCCGCTTTTCCAAAGACTCCCTCTGTTTATCCGAATACTTCATTACTTTATCCAGCCCCATTTCCTCCGGGGATAGCCATTCACATTTCCCTTTATAACGGTCGCAGGAAATCCCGGTCAGACTGTTGCCGATATGAAAAAATTGGTACCTATTCGCTATTCCATAGACAAAAATAGCCAAGGCAAATAACACGAGGACCGCTACTTTAAAAAACTTGTCAAAATTCATGTAAGCTCCTTTCTAATGTTAAAGTAATTGACAAAGATGAAACCTCTTTTTTCTTCCTCTTCTTCTTTTTTTACGCAATAATTAAACATTTATATTTACCTACTTTTTAAAATTGGTTTATCAAGCTCTCTCCTTATTGCCAATCCAAGCCTTTCCAGAACATACGGTTTTTTAACATATTCCCCCGCGCACTAATTTTTCAAATTGATACGTCCCTCTTTAGAAAAAGGAAAATTGAGGCTTCCGAATGCTGTCTTGAGATCGGCCTTTCCCTCGATCTTGTAAGGCAGGTCATCCCCGGTGAAAATTGCCTTCAGGCTCCCACCCAGGTCTTTGAATTTTGCAGCGACAGGTATCTGTACCTGTGTTGTTGATGACGAAGGTATCAGGAGTTCCTTTTCCAAGCGGCCATTTCCGATCTCCTCATTTTTGAGGTAAAATGTGTATTCGAATGACTTAAGAGTAAGATCAAAACGGTTCGGATTTAGTACCTCGATACCAAGGAGAAGATTCATCTCTGTGAAGGAGCGGGGACTGAGGATGATCCCGCGAAGTATAAAGGATGGCTTCTCCACGATCCAGCTCAGGCAAGACATTAGGAACACAGTAAGGCTGAAAATGAACAATATAGCGCTATAAGCCATTGCTTTCTTTTGGTTCAATTTATTTATCCCGAATATCTGCCCGCCTTCAGCAAGTGGACAAGGAATTGCTTGGGGGAGGTATTGACCTGCCATCCAATAGATGCATACTAAGTTAGAATTTATATGTTTTCAACATAAATAACACTTCGTCCATTTTTATGATTATTTAAGCCTGTCACAAACCCTTAAAGGTCATCATCAGTATATCATTCATCGAAACCAAGATGCTGACTTATTTAGCTGGTGTAATTTCTGGAGGGCATTTAAGGCTGGAAAACTAACTTCGCAACTCGTAAAGTTTTTGGGAAACTCTCAAAATGGAAGACCTCTCATTATAAATGAGGTACACATCTCAGCGGCGGTTTACTGCTCATCGACTAATAAAAATCTGAAAGCCTCAGTTGCTTAGTGTTTCCAATCACTATGTCAGATATTTATGAATGCCTCATCTCTCCTGATTTGCGTATCTTGCATTTTATGCTTTTTGCTTTGACTTTCATTTCCTTCCCAATTTTCGACTTTAACGAGATAATCACTTATTGATTTAGTCATATCAGGAAACAAAAGCTCTACCTGGGATACTAAACCATGAGACCATTCATAAATTTTCACAGATAATTTTCTGCTCGGAAATGATTTCCTTTTTTCGATGTCGTAAATATGCTGACGGGAAACCCCGAGCTCTTCCGAGGCTTGTTTGACAGATATATAATTTAATTTTCGATATTGATATAAATTCATGTTCATAACCCAATCAATATTTTCTCAATTATTTACCGTTATATAAAATTCCTTCTTAACTGCCATCAACATCTTATAAAACGAAATTACGCTATACTGATCCTCCCAGAGAACAGGGCTTCCTAATTAAAACCTGCCTTTTTATTCGTGCACTTCCACTAACTCGCACGATCCTTTTAGGAATTCTTAATTTTGCTTATTTTTATATGGGAAGAAAATCAGAAAAACAATATTAAAATGTTTATAAATAATATTAAGAAATTACTAATTTGGTTAGAAGATAATGATTAATTGACAAGTGTCACGACATCGTTTACCCGGTTTTAAGGGTCACATATGTCATAACATCGTTTACCCTTAACCGCACTTATGAAAATATTTCAGCAGGGAGACGGTATTCAAAAGCCTCCACAAAATCATCGCCAAGATAGATTTTGATGGCATGAATCTCCGTCACAATCACTGCTTTGACGTATGAATAAACAAGCTCTTTAGAAACAGTAAATCTTTCGCCGAATACGTGCAGCTTGCGGTCACCGCGAATGAACCGGATCAGAATTACGTTGCCGTCCGGGATATAATCAATTTGGGGCAGCTTCGTATTCGGAGCCAATAACAGGGGCTTGTAATCCTCCTTAGCAAGGACCTCCAAGGGAGTTTTCCCCTTGAGGCAGCTGTAACGGTGATAACGGTTATGGAATCTCTGAAAATTCTTGCTTTGTTGCTTCAGAGTTTCATAACTGTCGAACCATTGCCTGCGAAAGAACTTGCGATTATAGGTGTCATTAAAGTGCTCAACCACCCCATTTCGCCAGGGTTCGCTTATAGGGATGAACACCGGCTGGACGCCATAATACAGGCATAACCTTAAAACGATCCCAAACGATCTGGGATAGCGGTTACTGCCGTGGAAACTGAGTTCATTGTCAATTTGTAAGAAGTCCGGGATCCCTATCGATTTCCAGCACTTCATTAAACTGGAAGCGACTTGGTGATCCCCCTTGGTTCTTTGAGATTCCACATAAACCTGATGGCTGAATACGTCCATCACATTGAAAGAGTAGAATTTGCCGTCCCCTTTGATGTACCGGGGACCGACCAGATCCGCCTGGTGAATGTTATTGCTACCAAGCGCCTCGGTAAAGTACGGGTACTCTTTCCCTTTGGGAACATAAGGAGTTTTTTTTAACCAGGCCTTCCCGTTTCAGGATACGATTTATTGTACTATCTGAAGGGAAAGCTAAGTGCTGCTTCTTCAGTTCCCATTTTACGGCGGAGACGCCGATCTGGGCGAATCGCTCGGATTCCAGTCTCTTCCTCGTGGACACGATGTCCTCCCGCTGCTGCTCACTCGTCTCTCTTGGCCGATGCAACGGAATTCGAGAGTGACTTTTAAACCACTCAGGATCTCCTGTCTGGTAGCGTTTCAGCCATTTAAAGAACCATTGTTTAGTTCGGTTGAGGCTTGTATAAATGCTTTTTGGTGATTCCTTCTCCACTATGTACTT
>DASPQI010000204.1:0-3204 GCA_035625045.1 Syntrophales bacterium
AGATTGTTGTGGATCGGAAGGGTGCCCAGGATCTGCTGGAGGTACATATTGAGGCCGCGGAGGGTATTTTCTTTGATGAAATGAAAAGACAAAAAGCTTTCTTAGAGATGGTTGAAAAAAAGATAAGATCCGTGATTGGAGTAGGTGCTGCGGTGAAACTGGTTGCACCTAATACGATCCCCCGCCATGAAAGGACAACAGGAAGAGTTGTAGATAAGCGTATGATTTAGATACGGTAAACTTAACCGGTGTCTTACGATACTGTCATATGAATCCTGAATAAGAGATTGCCTGCAGGGATATCTCAAAATCTCAGACTTTGGATATTCTCTGCGACCGCCTTATTTAGTTTATCCGTTTTGTTGACCTTATTCTTAACTGGCATCTGAAAAATAACACTTGATTAAAATAAATTCTTCCTTTAATTAAAAAACACCACGCATTACACTATGATGTGTTTTGTAGACATATAAATTATGGGAAACATGGAGGATGGGTGTGGTAGAGATTGATTTTGAAAAGGGCAAGGGGCTTCTACCTGTAATTGTTCAGGATGACGAAACAGGAGAAGTCCTGATGCTCGCTTATATGAATCGCGAGGCATGGTCGAAAACGTTGGAGACAGGTAAAGCTACATACTGGAGCAGGTCGAGAAATGAATTATGGGTCAAGGGAGAAACATCAGGTCATATCCAGATTGTGAAGGGAATCCTGGTTGACTGTGATTCAGATACTATTCTGTTGAAAGTCCATCAGATAGGCGGCGCTGCCTGTCATACAGGGTATAAGTCATGTTTTTATAGAAAAGTTGTAAATGGAAAGATGGAGATCATGGGTGAGCCTGTTTTTAAACCGGAGGATGTATATAAATGAAGAAACTGAAACTGGGAATACCGAAGGGGAGCCTAGAAGCCAAGACCATTGATCTTTTTAAAATGGCCGGTTGGCGTATTTCATACGATGAGAGAAGTTACTTCCCAGATATTGATGATGAGGAGATATCCTGCACCTTAGTAAGGGCTCAGGAGATGTCGAGATATGTTGAGGATGGGACGCTTGACCTGGGTCTTACAGGAAAGGATTGGATTATTGAAAACGACTCGAATGTGGTTGAAGTACAGGATTTGATTTATTCGAAGGCATCGGCAAAACAGGCCAGGTGGGTTCTGGTGGTCAGGGAAGATTCTCCCATCCGTACTATCGAGGACATGGAGGGGAAAAGAATTTCGACGGAGCTGGTCAGGTTTACGGAAAGATATTTCAGAGAAAGGAACATAAACGTTCATGTCGAATTTTCCTGGGGTGCGACGGAGGCCAAAGTCGTCGAAGGTCTTGTGGACGCAATTGTGGAGGTGACGGAAACGGGAAGTACAATCAAGGCCAACAAGTTGAGGATTATACATGAATTGATGAAGACCAATACAAAGCTCATTGCCAATTCTGATGCGTGGAATGATCCCTGGAAGCGGAAGAAAATAGAGCAGATCAGGACATTGCTTAACGGCTCTTTATTGGCAATGGGTAAGGTTGGTTTGAAGCTGAATGTATCCAAGGAGAATCTCGGACGGGTTGTTCTTCTCCTTCCATCTCTCAAGGCGCCCACGATATCCGGGTTATACTCGAATGATTGGTATGCGGTTGAGACCATAGTCAGCGGTAACATTGTACGGGACTTGATCCCCCTGCTTCAGGAGGCCGGAGCAGAAGGTATTATTGAATATCCCCTGAATAAGGTTATCTGAGAGGCATGAAGTTTATGGCGCGCAAGGCAAAGATGCATAGAAAAACAACAGAGACAGACGTGTCAATAGAGATTAATCTTGACGGCACAGGGACGGGAAAGATATCCACCACAATCACTTTTATGGATCATATGCTTAACCTGTTTGCCCGGCATGGGCTGATTGATTTGGCTATAAAAAGCAGGGGTGATACACACATTGACGATCATCATCTGGTTGAGGATATCGGAATATGTCTCGGCGACGCCGTTAAGAAAGCAATCGGTGATAAAAAAGGGATCGCCCGCTATGGGTCGGCCATTATCCCTATGGATGAAAGTCTGTGCAGTGTGGCAATAGATGTTTCCGGGAGACCCTATCTGATTTACAATGTAGAATTCAAGAGCAAAAAAACAGACAAATTTGATTACGCTCTGTTAAGGGAATTCTTTAAATCTTTTTCAGACCATAGCGGAATGACCTTGCATGTTAATCTTATTTATGGTAAAAACAACCATCATATGGCAGAGGCGATTTTCAAGGCCTTTGCACTTGCCTTAAATAGAGCAGTGACCATTCACGGCCGTATAGTAGGCATCTTATCCACTAAGGGAAGCCTGTGATCAGCGTTCTCCAGAGAAGGAGGTTGCAATATCCACAGAGAAGCATCCGGTATTTTTAATCGATTCAGCCATCTTGTTCTATTCTGTTTCATTTTTGCTATAGTTTCCGGTTGCCATTATGCTAGTGGTGTATCTACCACTCTGAAAGACGACGGGAAGGTTGTCTTTAGGCGTATTGCCGTGGCACCTTTCCAGCGCATCAGTCCAGAGGAAGTAGACATCAAAACAGTGCGCTGTCCTGTATGCGGCCTGATCCTGAGGACTGAAAGATCTCCGCAAAATTCAGAGAAAGTCATTGAAGAAATCTTTTTTGAACATCTTACAGCTAAAAAGGCGTTTATACTCATACCTCCTGACAGAGTCGGGGGTATTTACGAAAGGGTTACTGCAGATCTTTTTAAAGCAGATCTTCTGGAAATTTTAAAAAAGGTCGGCAATGAACTGGAAGCGGATGGAATTATATTGGGTTACGTATATCGGTACAGAGAAAGAAAAGGATACGAATACTCTGTAGAGAAACCTGCATCAGTGGCCTTTGAAATCCATCTGATCAGGGTTAGTGACGGAGCCATAATTTGGAGGGGAATCTTTGATAAGACGCAGACCTCGCTGATGGAGGATATGCTGCAAATATCTTCTTTTTTTAAAGAACGGGGTAGATGGATTACTGCGAAGGAGTTGGCGACTGAGGGTATGGATGAAGTATTGAAAGGATTTCCCGGGCTTCAGAAGAATTGAAGCAATACATCAAATATACACCTATGGAGTCCGTTCATGGAATTTTCTCTGGGCCGGATGTTCAAAAAGTTCGCGTTTGGAGTTGAAAAGTGATTGTCATACCGGCAATTGATTTGAAGGAT
>DASPQI010000205.1:0-4694 GCA_035625045.1 Syntrophales bacterium
CCACGATGCAGGCGTTCCCTTCATTGTCGATAATACCGTAGGCGTGGGACTCATCAAACCATTGGATTACGGCGCTGATATACTCACCACATCGGCTACCAAATTCATCGGCGGTCATGGAACCTCCATCGGCGGCGTAATCGTTGATGGCGGGAAATTCAACTGGGGAAACGGCAAATTCCCGGAATTCACCGAACCAGATCCCAGTTATCACGGCCTGAAATTCTGGGATGTCTTTGGGAACTTCCCCGGTCTAGGAAATGTGGCGTTCATCATCAAGGTGCGGGTGCAGCTGCTTCGTGACATCGGCGCATCCCTGAGCCCGTTCAACGCCTTCCTGTTTCTGCAAGGGCTTGAGACGCTGCCTTTGCGACAGAGGCAGCATTCGCAGAACGCCCTGGAGGTGGCAAAATTCCTGAAAAAACATCCCCTGGTCAGTTGGGTCAATTATCCGGGTCTGGAGGATCATCCCAGTAATAAACTCGCCATTAAGTACCTCGGCAAACATTACGGAGCGCTGGTTGGCTTCGGCATCAAAGGAGGGCTGGAGGCCGGAAAGAAATTCATCAATTCCGTAACGCTTCTCTCGCATCTCGCCAATATCGGCGACGCGAGGAGTCTGGTGATCCATCCGGCATCGACGACGCATTCGCAGTTGACAAGGGCGGAACAGGAAGTGACGGGCGTTACCGAGGATTACGTCAGATTATCCATCGGTCTGGAAAATGTTGAAGACATTAAAGAAGACATAGATCAGGCTTTGAAAAAAGCAGTGAGGTAAAGGAAGATGAATATTTATGATGACATTACCAAGACCATCGGGCGCACGCCCCTGGTCAGACTGAAGCGAATGAGCAAGGGATTGAAGGCAGAGATAGTCGTAAAACTGGAGTCCTTCAATCCCCTATCAAGCGTCAAGGACAGGATCGGCGTCTCTATGATCGAAGACGCTGAAAAGAAGGGATTGCTGAAGAAAGAATCAGTCCTGATTGAGCCGACTAGCGGGAACACCGGTATTGCCCTCGCTTTTGTGGCGGCGGCAAAGGGCTACCGCCTGATACTTACTATGCCGGACACCATGAGCCTGGAAAGAAGGTTTCTGCTCGAAATTTTTGGTGCGGAGCTTGTTCTGACGCCGGGCGCCGAAGGAATGAAGGGCGCCGTGAAAAAGGCGGAGGAACTGGCGGCGACGACTCTCGGTGCGGTCATTCCTCAGCAGTTCAATAATCCTGCGAATCCGGAAATTCATAGAAGGACGACGGCCGAAGAGATATGGAACGATACGGACGGCAAGGCAGACTTCCTGGTCTCGGGCATCGGTACAGGCGGAACGATTACCGGTGTTGCCGAGGTGATGAAGAAGAGAAAGCCGTCGTTCAAGGCGATTGCGGTTGAACCGGCCGCATCGCCTGTGCTTTCGGGAGGGCAGCCGGGCCCGCACAAGATCCAAGGCATCGGCGCCGGTTTCGTCCCCCAGGTTCTTAACAGGGAAATCATCGATGAGATCATAACCGTCTCCAATGAAAATGCGGGTATCACAGCGCGCCGCCTCGCAAAGGAGGAAGGCATCCTCGTCGGCATATCGAGTGGTGCTGCACTGTGGGCGGGTATCGAAGTGGCAAAGCGAGATGAGAATGCGGGGAAACTCATCGTCGTAGTGCTGCCAGATACAGGGGAACGGTATTTATCCACGTGGCTGTTTAAAGAGTGAGGCCCTCGTAAATAGTCGGAGTGAGGTCATTGCAAATGAAGTGGATTATTGTGGTTGCTTGCTTGCAATGACATGGATGCAACTTTTTGCAGGAACATCAAGAGTAGCGATATAGAACATTTGAGAATGGGTAATATGGAAATGAATCGATACGAACTGAACATTCAACTTGCTCAGATGCTCAAGGGCGGCGTCATTATGGATGTAACCAATGTGGAACAGGCGCAGATTGCCGAGGAGGCGGGTGCAGTAGCCGTCATGGCCCTGCAGCGAGTGCCGGCGGATATCCGTAAGGATGGCGGTGTGGCGCGCATGTCCGATCCGGCCATGATCGCCGGGATCAAGGATGCTGTAACCATCCCGGTTATGGCAAAGGCCAGGATCGGTCATTTTGTAGAAGCGCAGATTCTTGAAGCGCTCCGAATCGACTATATCGATGAGAGCGAGGTTCTCACACCGGCTGATGAAGAATGTCACATTGACAAAGCAAAATTTTCCATCCCCTTTGTGTGCGGCACCCGGAATCTAGGTGAGGCGCTGCGCCGGGTTGCCGAGGGTGCAGCCATGATCAGGACGAAAGGCGAGGCAGGGATGGGAAATGTAGTCGAAGCGGTACGCCACATGAGAACCATGAATCGGGAAATTCGGCAGTTGGCAAATATGCCTCTGGAAGAGGTGACTGGTTTTGCAAAGACCCACGGCATGCCCTACGAATTGGCTCTTCAAGTCAAAGAACTGGGCAGATTGCCGGTGGTAAATTTTGCAGCGGGTGGAATTGCCACGCCAGCCGACGCGGCGCTCATGATGCAGCTTGGTTGTGATGGCATCTTTGTCGGTTCTGGAATATTCAAGTCGGCCAACCCGGCGGCACGTGCCCGAGCTATCGTGAAAGCTACCGCTTTCTATGACAATCCAGCAAAAATTCTCGAGGCCTCTATGGATCTGGATGAGGCCATGCCAGGTATCGAAATTGCGACAATACCCAAGTAGCAGCTGCTGGCAGAGCGAGGCTGGTAGTGGGTTAGATGACCTTTGGGAATAACCATCATTAATAGAGATTTTCGAAGCATGTAATAAGGATTTTCGAAGTGGTGAATCAGGATATTCCTGATGGTGAAGCACTGTTGGTTTATTTAATCTTAAATAATGGGCAAAATGACTTTCGTACCGGGAAGGCGTAACCTGTAAGTTTAAAGTTTCAAATTAAGAGTAAAGAGAGGCGTCATGATTAATTATGGATTTACCAAAGAACTGAATATATCTTTTGATAATGTGAAGGGACTGGTTGTCGAAAAATTGAAAAAAGAGGGGTTTGGTGTTCTGACGGAAATCGATGTGCAAGCAAAGTTAAAGGAGAAACTGGGCATCGACTTTAAGAAGTATATTATTCTCGGAGCCTGTAATCCTCCCAGTGCCCATAAAGCCATCATTGCCGAAGAAAATATTGGTTTGATGCTGCCATGTAATGTAATTGTCTATGAGAAAGGCGATAAGACAGTGCTTTCGATCATCAGACCTACAGTGGCGATGCAAATGATCGCTAATCCGGCACTTAAAACCATGGCGGAGAATGTCGAGGTGAAACTGAAAAAGATCTTTGATGCCATTGGATAAAAAAAGAATTAGCGGACAAAAGAATTTGTATTTTTTGAAAGATTTATCTATAAAGGAGGTCAATAAAGGAAGGGAGACAGGTAATGAAAAAAATTGTTATGTTTACAATTGTACTGCTTTTTACAGCGGGCCTTGCTGCTTACGCGAAAGATTATATGTTCGTGAAAAAGGCCGGTAGTTACATGGTTCATGTAATGATGGATAAGAAT
This sequence comes from Syntrophales bacterium, assembly GCA_035625045.1. Lineage (GTDB taxonomy): Bacteria > Desulfobacterota > Syntrophia > Syntrophales > UBA2185 > DATKLL01. Next base: position 3,535 of record DASPQI010000205.1, read on the forward strand.
CCTCCTGTTGCCGGCCAGAACAAAATGGAAATAAGCATTCAGGATGCCGCAGGGACCAATGTTACCGATGCTGAAGTGAATGTGGAATATGCAATGCCGGCCATGCCGGGGATGCCAGCCATGCATTACAAGACAAAGGCGGAATTAAGCGGCAGCCGGTATCTGGCAAATGTAAATTTTTCCATGGCAGGTGCGTGGTCTGTGACTATCAAAATCACTCACGCGGGAAAGACACAGCCGGTGAAATTCAATGTGGACGTCAGCTGATAGGTGGAAAGCATTTATTGTTGCAGCGGCCTTCCTTCTCCTGGGGCACTCTGTCTCTGCCCAGGAACTCAAACTGGATGCCTTAATCGAAGAGGCTCTCAAGAATAACCATGACATCCTGGTCTCTCAGACGAAGATAGAGGCGGCGAAGTTCCGAGTTCCTCAGGCGAAGAGCCTTCCCGATCCCATGGTGAGCATGGGTTATCAGAATGTGGGCCTGAGCCGTTATTCCTACGGAGATTATCCGGAGTCCCAGTGGATGTTCACGGCATCGCAGATGTTTCCGTACTTCGGCAAAAGAGAGCTGAAAGGCGAGATGGCACAGCGGGACGTGGAGAGTCTGCAGGCCATGGACGAAGCCCTGCGCCTGAGGACGATAGCCAGGGTGAAGGAGCTTTACTACGATCTCTTTCTGTCCTACAAGAACGTCGACATTCTCCAGGATAAAGCGGACCTGTTTTCGAGGATAGAAGAGACGGCCCTCGCACGTTACAAAGCCGGCAAGTCGCCGCAGCAGGAAGTCGTCATGGCGCAGACGGAGAAATACATGCTCTTAGAGAAAGAGGAGATGTTCAAGCAGAAGATCCTGTCCACAGAGGCGATGCTGCGGGCGACGATCGGACGAGATGCAAAATCCCCTCTGGGCAGACCTGCTGAACCTTCACCAACGCCATTCAGTACGGATATGGACACGGTTCTGAAGAAGGCACATGAACAATCTCCAGAGATCAAATCCCGGGAGAGGATGATCGAAGCGGCAAAGGCAAAACTTGCCATGTCCAAGAAAGAATACTACCCGGACGTAACCATCGGCGCGAGCGTCTTCCCCAGGGGAGGTGATTTTCAAGAGATATGGGGACTTACGGCCACCTTCAACATACCTGTTTATTCCG
>DASPQI010000206.1:0-3719 GCA_035625045.1 Syntrophales bacterium
CCCGTTGCTCGGGCGAAACATAGGTGAACATGTAACTCTGGGGGTCGTTGATGCCGCGCATGATGCCTCCTGCCTCTGTGATGTGCAGCGACTATACCCGATTAAATCAACTTATGAAACGACTTTTTCAGCAACCTGCTAATTTATAAATGGTATTATTTTTCTGACTTGAGCAAATCTCGAATCTCCGTTAACAGCACTTCTTCATTTGAAGGTGCCGGTTCCGGCTTGGGGGCTTCTTGTTCCTTTCGTTTCAGTGTGTTAATTGCCTTAATTGCAATGAAAATGGAGAAAGCAACAATCGAAAAATCTACGACAGTCTGTATAAACTTACCGTAGCTCAGGACAACAGCCGGCGCGCCACCTGCAGCGGCTTTTATGGTCAACGATAAATTGCTAAAATCTACACCACCAAGCAAGACACCGATGGGCGGCATGATCACGTCGCCGACCAATGACGAAACTATTTTGCCAAACGCAGCGCCGATAATTATACCGACAGCCATATCAAGAACATTTCCTTTCAATGCGAATTCTTTGAATTCTTTTAACACACCCATATTTATTTCCTCCTTGTATTATTTACTACTTCAGACGTATTTTTATCCCGTTTCTTGTCTTACACTACCTCAGTTTATCGAGTGCGCTGACGAGGTCTTCCAGCGGCGGTCTCTTATTGATGTCATGCACATCTATGTAACGGATAATACCCTTCTTATCGATAACAAACAGGGCCCGTTCAGAAACGCCATCAGACCTCAAGACCCCATATTTTGCTGCCATCTTTCCATGCGGCCAGAAGTCAGACAGTACGGGAAACCAAAGATTACCCATCTGGTTCGTCCAGGCGAACAGGGTAGGGATGTTATAAACAGTTATTCCCAGCAATATGCGTCATGTTGATCGAAAATTTCTTTAACAATATTGTAGCCCGGCCACTGATCTGAACATACTGGTGTCCAAGCCGCAGGGACAAAAGATATAACAACATTCTTCTTACCCTTGTACTGCTTTAAGGAAATCATCTCCCCTGATACCGTCTTTAATGTAAAATTAGGTGCGCGATCTCCCACCTTGAGCTTCAAAACGCTGTCTGTCGGTTTGAGGATTCCGGGGTTATAAATATTATTTTTGTAGGCATCGGACAGACAGTACGCTGTCGGAACAAATAGAAAAGTGAGGATAAAAACTGTAGAGAAAAAAACCATCACTTGCTTAATATGTATCTTCATATAATCCTCCTATTGCAGTCCTGACAATTTCATTATCATTTCCAAAAACTGATCCACTCCTTCAAATCCGCCAAGTCTGGAGTAAATAACCTGATGAGAGCCGTCAGAATTTATTTTGACGCCGATAAAGTACGGTGTCCTCACTTCTCCGACCATTTTATGAATCGCATAATCTTCATCAGGAAAGAGAGGGAAAGGAACATTGTACTACTTCTTAAAAGTATCTATTTCATAGGATGTGTTACCTGCACCAATACCGATGATTTTAATCTTATCCTTGAGATTCGGATTCTGTTCAATTTTGGCGTACAATTGATTCACATTCGGTGCTTCCCGCTGGCAGTAAGGGCAGTACATACTGAATATCTCGACAATGACCAATCTGGCCTTAATCTCAGGAATCTTGAAAGAGCCAAACCCGAAGAAACCAAGGTTAAGATAACTTTTCCCCGCGGAATCTTTGGGAATGGAAAGTTTTATGTCCGGCAGCGTTCCACCCACTGCGGGGGTATTATCTGCTGCTGACATGGGGCTTAAAATTAAGAGAAGAATCATGATAACTATGAAGCAACTGATCACATTTTTTTTCATTTCAATGCCTCCAATTTATAAAGTTTTAAGCCCCCGCCAAAAATTGCTTCAAGTCCCGGATTTGAACCTCCGCATACTATAACCCCACTCTAAGACATGCAAACTTATTATACAAAATTACTCCAGTCAAACGAGTGTGTCAAAGAAAAAGTACCTGACAGCTTCAATATACCTGCTTGACATTCTGTAATATCTGAATAGAATTAAGCAACTGAATGGGGAGCATTATTATTCCTCGAGGATCGGAGATGTTCAATTTTTTGTTGCAAGCCGATTTTTAGAACAGGCAGGCTTTTATATTTTGTTAAGATTTGGATTTTTTACGAAGGGAGCATCAACTTATGAATGGAGAATATTGCTATAAACCTGTAACTCAAGAGATCGCAGCCCAGTTGCAATCAATCGTCGGGGAAAAGAATATCATCTTCAATGATGTTGAACGTATGCAAGACTACTCACACGACGAAGTGGCTGATCCGGGATATGCTCACATGCCTGAGGTAGTGGTCAAGCCCCAATCCGCCCTCGAGATTTCGCAAATAATGAAACTGGCCAATGAATATCATATCCCAGTCACGCCCCGTGGAGGGGGAACCGGGCTTTCCTGTGGTGCTGTTCCTGTTCATGGTGGTATTCTCCTTGCTCTGGAGAGAATGAACCGCATCCTGGAAATTGATAAGGGGAACATGGTGGTTGTGGTAGAGCCGGGAGTAGTGACTCGTGAAATTAATATAGCAGTTCAGGAGCATGGGCTTTTTTATGCGGGTTATCCCATGAGTTTTGAATCATGTTTTATTGGAGGAAACGTTGCGGAAAACGCCGGCGGCGGACGTGCGATAAAATATGGGGTCACCGGGCAGTACGTACTTGGCCTGGAAGCAGTTTTACCTACAGGGGAGATTGTGGAAATGGGAGGGAAACGGCTGAAGGATGTTACGGGGTATGACCTCATACACCTCATGATCGGTTCGGAAGGAACATTGGGTATATTTACAAAAATAATCCTCAGGCTGCTCCCTCTGCCCACAGCCACTGCTGTACTCTTAATTCCCTTTGAGAATGCTGCTGCCGCTGTTGCTGCATTTCCGAAGGTAATTGCCAATGCAGGATTACTGCCTTCATCAATTGAGTTTATGGATAGCCTCTCTATAGAGACAGTATACAAATTCCTAGGGGAATCACCGCCGCGGCCCAATATTGGAGCCATGCTGCTGATTGAGGTGGATGGGACAAGCAGAGAGAAGGTTGACGGCGATAGCCAGAAAATCGGTGAACTATTCCTAGAGTCAGGGGCCCTTGATGTTTATGTGGGTAATACGCCGACAATCGAGAGGAAAATGTGGAACCCGCGTCTGAAACTTGCGGAGGCATTTAAGGCCGTTTGCCCCGTGCAAAGTCTTGAGGATATAGTCGTACCTACAGCACGGATTCCTGATCTCATTATAGAACTGGAGCGGCTGTCTCAAAAATATGATGTTCTGATTCCCTGCTATGGCCACGCGGGCGACGGGAACCTGCATGCTACTCCGGTGAAGAAGCCCGAAACCCCCCTGGATATCTGGAAAGAAAAACTCCCGTCGATACTTACAGAACTATATCAGGCTGTATATCGTTTAGGAGGGACCATCAGCGGAGAACATGGCATAGGTTCCAAACGAGCATCCTATCTACCTTTGGTGATGAACTCCGACCTTATTGAACTACAGGAGAGGATTAAACAGGCTTTCGACCCTTTGAATATTCTCAATCCCGGGAAAATTTTTCCTTCCGGACGGAATAGACATGGAGAATAAAGCCGCTCTGTAATCACTGGAAGTTTACTCTATCAAACCCTCGACTTCACGTTAATACTTTAGTATACATGGGGCTATGAGACTGGAATATCAGATTATTGCC